>NZ_JBSGTR010000017.1:0-80610 GCF_053607505.1 Rhodococcus sp. NPDC055112 | reverse complement strand
AGTTCGGCGAGCTTGTCGAGGGCGGCGTTGGCGCCTGCGACGTAGGCGGCGTGGTGCTTGTCGTGGTGCAGCTCCATGATCTTGCCGGAGATGTGTGGCTCGAGGGCGGCGTAGTCGTAGGGCAGTTCAGGCAGCGAGTAGACGGACACGAGATGCTCCTTTGCGGTTGACGTGAACCGATCCTGCAACCTCAACCGCGCTGGAGGTCCAGGGGTTGTGCGACAGGTCACGCGCGCGCACCGGTGGCGGCGTCGCCTACTCTCGACCGGTGTCCGGAACCGCCAGCGCCCCCGAGCCGCACCTGCCGCTTCCCGTCGAGCTGCCACTCGTCGACGAGCCGGGTGGCACCGATGTGGACCTCAAGACGCAGATGGTGCGCTTCATCGCGACCGGTGGGCTGTCCGCGATCGTGGACTTCGGGCTCTATGTCCTCGGCTTGGCGCTCGGTATGCCGTACGCGTTGGCCAAGTCGATCGGCTTCGTCGCAGGCACCACCACCGCCTACCTGATCAACAGGCGCTGGACCTTCAAGGCCGAGCCGAGCCGCGCCCGCTTCATCGCGGTCGTCGCGCTCTACGCGGTGACCTTCGCCGTGCAGGTCGGCCTCAACCAGGTGATGGTCCACGCGTTCCCCGACGAGTGGTGGAAGGTCCCGCTGGCCTTCGTCATCGCCCAGGGCACCGCGACGGTGATCAATTTCGTCGTCCAGCGCGCGGTCATCTTCAAGATCCACTAGCGACCCGGTAGCGCGGTCGCGCTGTGACACGCTGTCCCCGTGGAACACAATCGGTTGTGGCCGATCGCGGACAGGGCGTCTCGGTTGTGGTGGCGCGCGGTGGGGCGCCCCGTTGATCTGAGCGGTGACCACGCGTGGCTGATGGCACCCACCTCGGCGGCGGGAGTCGTCCGGGACCACTGGCTTCCGGCCGAGGCGGAGCGACTCGGTGGAGCGCTGATCGCCGAGGATGCCGAGGCCGGACTGCTGCCGGACATGGAGTGTCTTGCCGGACCCGGGTTCGACCCGGGGCGGCTCGATCCGGCGATCCGGGACTTCTACGAGCACACCAGCCAATGGCGCATGGAGGTCTGGACCCAGTGGTCGCCGTTGTTCGCGCCGGGTGGATCGATGATCGGCCGGCTGTACGGCAAGAGGGTTCAGCAACTCGCGTTGCCGGTGGATCCGCTCGCCGTAGCGCACGGCGTGGACAGTGAGATCACGAAAGTGGTTGACCGCGACGGTAACCACGCCGGCTCGGCCTGGTTGCGGACGCTGCGCGGTACGGGCGACTTCATGTACAGCGGGTACTACCGCAGTACCGTGCTGCCCGGTCACGACCGACCCAGCATCCACGTGAGCTTTCCGCTGGAGCAGGGCAACGTCCAGGTGTTCCTGCGCCCGCAGAACGGCCCCGACGGGTCACTGCTCCTCGAGTCCCCCGCCGGTGAGTTCGGTGCCGACGGCGCGTACGTCACCGTCCTCGAGCGGGGGCGCCACTATGCGGCCCGGGCCCCGATCCGCGAGGAGTTCCGCATCTACGTCGACGGTGAAGGCGTCCTCCGCACCGACCACGTGCTGCGGATATGGCGAAGGGCGGCGATGCGGCTGCACTATCGGCTCGATCGGGTATCCGCGCAATCTGGAGCGACCTGCACGCAGTCGCTGCCGCACGAGCCGGGTGGCGCGAGTTGCGAGGCGCCCGTCGCGGGTTCGGAAGCCACCGGCTGAGCCGAAGGTCCGGTCACCGCGGCGGACCGGTCGTCAGCACGATCGTCGCGGACCGCGACCCGCCGCTCGCGTCGGTCCATGCCAGTTCGATGCGATCGCCCGGGTGCCGGGCGACCATCATCGCGGTGAGTTCGGCCGCGGTCCGGATCGGCTTGCCGTCGAAGGTCGTGATCACGTCGCCGCGCACCAGCCCGGCCCCCTCGGCTGGCGTGCCGTAGCTGACCGCGACCACCCGGGCGCCGGGGAGTGTGACCGAGTCGCTGACGCTGATGCCGAGCAGGGCCGTCGGCCCGATGTGCACGGTCTCCGAGCCGCGGCCCTCGCGGACC
Organism: Rhodococcus sp. NPDC055112; assembly: GCF_053607505.1. NCBI lineage: Bacteria > Bacillati > Actinomycetota > Actinomycetes > Mycobacteriales > Nocardiaceae > Rhodococcus > Rhodococcus sp. NPDC055112. The sequence goes on along the minus strand of NZ_JBSGTR010000017.1, from coordinate 78,555 downwards.
TGGTCCACGACCGTGATCGCCTCGTCGATCGGGACCGCGAACGACTTGATCTCGCGCGGCGGTGCGGGTGTCGGACCCTCGTCGTGCGAGACGGCGGTGCCCGCGGTGCTGACCCCGATGACGGCGCCGGTGCCGTCGACCAGCGGCCCGCCCGAGTCGCCCGGCCGGATGTCGGCGTTCACCTCGATCAGGCCGGACAGCTTGTTGGTCGAGCCGTCGGCCGAGTCGCGCGCGGTGACGGAACGGTTCAGGGCGGTGACGATGCCGCCCGCGGCCTGGGGGACGCCCGCGCCCTCGGCATTGCCGATGGCGGTCACCGGATCGCCGGTCCGCACCGCCGCGGAGTGGCCGAGCGCGGGCGTCGGCAGTCCGGTGGCGCCCGCGAGCCGCAGCACCGCGAGGTCGCGGGTCCGGTCGTACCCGGCCACCTCGACGTCGTAGCTCGCCCCGTTGCCCTGATTCACCGCCATGATGTCGGTGGCGCCGTCGATCACGTGGTGGTTGGTCAGGACGAGGCCGTCCGGGGTGAGCACGATCCCGGTCCCCGCGGTCTCGCGCCAGCCGATGCGCGAGATCAGGTGCACGGTCGTCGGCGCGACCCGCTGGTGGATCTGTTCGGGGGTGAGCAGGATCGGCTGTGGTGCTGCCGGTGGCGGAATCGACTGCGGGGTGGCGACTTCCGGGGCAACGACGCCTGATTGTGCCGGGGCGGGAAGCTGGGTGGGGGGCTCCGAGGTCAGGCGTTGGCCGGCGAGCAGGCCTGCGGTGACGGCCGCGGCGACAGCCAGGATCGCCAGCGTCCGGCGGGCACGGCGACGCTGCGGGGTGGTCCGGTCGCGCTCGGTCCTGGTCATCGGAAGTATGGCGCGGATACTCCCTCGTTCACGGGGGAGGAAGCGCCGTCCTCTCTGTCTGTCGGTGGTCGCGGTTAGGTTGGCGGGTGTGGACGAGGCGGTGCGGTACACATTTCGGCTGCGCCCTGGCGTGCAGGCGGAACGTGCGCTGACCGGCGAGTGGCATCGGTGCCGGTTCCTGTGGAATGAGGCTGTCCACCAGCAGAAGTCGGGACACAGGCCGACGTTCGGGAAGCTCTCGAAGTTCCTCACGCAGGCGCGGCGTCGCAGTGTGTGGCTGCGCGAGGGGTCGCAGGTCGCCCAGCAGCAGACGTTGCGCACATACGCGCAGGCCCTGGGATATTCGTTCACGGTGAAGGGGCGCGGGCGGCCGACATTCAAACCGCGCAAAAAGACACTGCCCTCGTTGGAGTTCACGCGCCGCGGGTTCAGGATCCACGACGGCCGCCTGGTCCTGCCGAAGGGGATCAGTGTGCCGGTGGTCTGGTCGCGGGAGTTGCCATCCGAGCCGACCAGTGTCCGCATCACCCGGGATTCGCTCGGGCACTGGTACGCCTCGTTCGTCGTCCGCTCCGACATCCCGCCAGCGCCCGAAGCGGCGGGCGGGATCGGAATCGACTGGGGTGTGGCCGCCACGGCCACCACCACCGACAGCGCCTTCGACCTCCCGTATCTCGGGTATCGGAAGCGGTGCGCCGCCGCACTGGCGAAGACACAACGAAAGATGGCCCGCCGCCACAGTGGCCGTCGCGGTCAGCAATCGCGGGGCTACGACCGCGCGAAACGGGAGGCGGCGAAACTGACAAAGAAGGCGGCCCGCCAAACCCGACACGATTCGCGGGTGTGGGCGAAACAGGTGGTCGATCGCCATGAGCTGATCGCGGTCGAGGACTTCACCGCGAAGTTCTTGGCGAAGTCCACGATGGCCCGCAAGGCCGCTGATGCGGCGATCGGGGCTGCGAAGCGGGAACTGATCATTCGTGGCAGGCGGGCTGGCCGGAAGGTGGTGCTGGTGCAGCCTGCATACACGACGATGACGTGTTCGAGGTGCTTCGCGAGAGCCAAGCAGCAACTCGGGCTCGGCGAACGAACCTTCCGATGCCACGATTGCGGTCACACTGACAGCCGGGATCGGAACGCTGCCAGGACGATCCTGGCTGTGGCAGAACGCGGCCACACAAGTGTTGACGACATCAGACAATCGGATCACCCCCTCTGCGTGGGTGGCTCGGTTGCGGTTTGAGCTTGAAATCTCCTATCTATGGGGCAGGAGAAGCGCTAAGTACACCCGGCATCCGGAGGGGGCTCTGGTCGGCGTGGTGCGGTCGTTCAAGATTACGCGGGCGGCCACTGCGCGGTCGGGCGTTTGGCGCCCCGCTTCACTGCCGGACTCGCCGAAAAGTGCCGATTTCGGCAGTTCGGCGTGGTTGCGGCGGTAGCGTCCCTGGCGCGTGCACGTTCATTCGTTGCGAACCGGGGAGGGGCACTTCCATGGAGGTCACATCGAAGGGGAGGTCACGCCGGTTCGCGCGGGCGACGACCATCGCCCTCGCGTCGGCGCTCGTGACTGCGGGCTCGGCTGGCATCGCCGTCGCGTCCACCGGCCCCGCCGCGCCCGGCGCCGCGCCGCCGCCGGGCCTCGCAGAGTTCGCGGACTCGCTGACCCACCCCGCCGTCGGCAGCCTGAACACCGGCTTCGCCGGGCTCGGCAGTGTCGGGCTCACCTTCGACTCCGGCAGCGCGGGATCGTCCAACAACGGCCCCGACAACACCGGCTCGAGCAACACCGGGTCCTACAACACCGGCTCCGACAACGTGGGGTCCGCGAACACCGGCTCGGGCAACGTCGGGTTCGCGAACACGGGCTCGGGCAATGTCGGTTTCGGGAACACGGGATCCGGCAACGTGGGATCCCTGAACACCGGCTCGCTCAACACCGGCTCGGGGAACACCGGCATCCTGACCGAGGGAATCCTCGTCACCGGGCTGGGATCGGTCGGCTTCGGATCCCTGGGCATCAACTGGAACTGAGCGCCTGCCCGGTCAGCCCATTCGTCGCTTGAGCACCATGTACACGGCGCGGCGCATGAACGAGGTGCCCAGCGCCTTGGCGTTGCCGATCCGCACGTCCATCGCGGACAGCAGTCCCGGCTCGGCCGCCCGCAGCGCCTCGTGGAAGGCCGCCGCCTGGGAGGCCTGCTGGCGTGCCAGCCGCACGCTCCACTGGCCGGCGTTGATGCGGAACGACGCCAGCGGGCGGGGGATCGCCACGACGTCGCCGTGCAGGGCCACACCGACGTAGGTGGCCTCGTCGATCAGGTACGGGTTGGCGTCGTCCCACCAGCCGATCTTCTCGAGCACGGCCCGCCGCATCAGCACGCAGCCCGGCTCGCCGAAGATGTTCGCTCCCGCGGTCACGGCCCGCCGTGCGGCCACCCGCCCGCTGACCGGCCCGGACAGGCCCGCCAGTCCGCGGGCGGCGAGCACGGTCTTACCCGCCGCGTCGACGAGGGTGCGCTGCGAGGCGACCAGCACCGTCTCCGGATGCTCGTCGAACGCGGCCACCTGCTCGGCGAGGCAGGTCGGGAAGATCGTGTCGTCGCCGCACACCAGCTTGAGCAGGTCGCCGTTCGCGGCCTGGCTGACGCGGTTCCAGTTGGCCTTGGCGCCGCCACCCGCGGGGGTGTTCAGGATCGTGACGCGGGGGTCGTCGGCGTAGGGGGCGAGGGCGGCGAGCGTGCCGTCGCTCGACGAGTGGTCGGCGACGATCAGCTCGAAGTCCTCGAAGGTCTGTCCGAGGATCGAGTCGATGGTTTCGGCGATGTAGTCGGCGTTGTTGTACGCCGGAACGACGACGGAGACCCGAGGCGTCATGCGGAACCAGACCTTTTCTTTCTACTGAACGAGAAATCTCGATACCCGAAGAAGCTCGCGGTCGCGGTCACCGCGGTGATCGCGATCTGCGCGGGGATCGGCGGGAACCCGAACACCGACACCGCCAGCGTCATCAGGGCCATGTTGATCGCGAAGGCGCCGAAGTTGACCACGACGAACCGCCACAGGTCCCGCAGCAGGTGCCCGCGCACGCGGAACACCAGGTAGCGGTACATCGCGAACGCGCACAGCACGTTGCACAGGTATCCCGCGACGATGGCGAAGTGGTATCCGAACTGGTCGCCGAGGGCGAGCTGCCAGACGACGAACCAGGCCGTGCCGAGCGCCGTGTTGAACCCACCGACCAGCAGGAAGGCCAGCCCCTGGTTCTTCACCAGCCGCATCAGCGGTCCGGCGCCGCCCGACATGCCCGCGGGCGGGGTCGCCTCGGCGGTGCCCGAACTCGGGTCGTGGGGACCTCGGTCGGTCAACTGGTGGTCCTTCATCGCTGGTTGTGCTGCCCGGTGCACCCTACCCGAGGGGCTGCGCACCGGCGCCGAACCGAGGCAGCAGACCGGACTCGAGCGCGGCGGCGAGCGACGGCGCTGCCGCGTCCTTGTCGGAGAGTCGGAACTCGAACGGGGTGCCGTCCCGGCCCGCGGTCGGCCAGTCGATGCCGACCTCGGGATCGAGCGGATCGATGCCGTGCTCGCGGCCGGGCGCATACCCGGTCGAGCACAGGTAAACCACGGTGGAGTCGTCCTCGAGTGAGAGGAACGCGTGTCCGAGACCCTCGCTCAGGAACACCGCGCGGCGGTCGACATCGTCGAGCAGGACCGCGTCCCACACCCCGAACGTCGGCGAGCCGACCCGCAGGTCCACCGCGACGTCGAGGACCGCGCCGCGGACGCAGGTCACGTACTTGGCCTGGCCGGGCGGCACATCGGCGAAGTGGACGCCACGAAGCACGCCTGCCGCGGAGACCGAGCAGTTGGCCTGCTGCAGGTCGAGGGTGCGGCCGGTGGCCTCGGTGAAGGTCGGGTCCCGGAACCACTCCAGGAACACGCCGCGGTCGTCACCGAACTGCTGCGGGGTGAACTCCCAGGCGCCGGGCACTTTCAGTTCGCGAAACTGCATTCCTCACCATTCCTTGCCGCGGTCGAGCAGACCGAGCAGATAGTTGCCGTAACCGGATTTGACGAGGGCCTCGGCCCGCACCCGCAGCTCGTCGTCGGTGATGAAGCCCCGCCGCCAGGCCACCTCCTCCGGCGCGCCGATCTTCAGGCCCTGCCGCTCCTCGATGGTGCGTACGTAGTTCGAGGCGTCGAGCAGCGAGTCGAAGGTGCCGGTGTCCAGCCACGCCGTGCCGCGCGGCAACACCTCGACCTGCAGCCGACCCGCCTCGAGATAGGCGCGGTTGACGTCGGTGATCTCGTACTCGCCGCGTGCCGAGGGCTTCAGGTCGCGAGCGATCGACACCACGTCGTTGTCGTAGAAATACAGCCCGGGCACCGCATAGTTGGAGCGCGGCCGCTGGGGCTTCTCCTCCAGTGAGATCGCGCGACCGCCGCCGTCGAACTCGATCACGCCGTACGCGGTCGGGTCGGCGACCCAGTACGCGAACACCGCGCCGCCCTCGATCTGCTCGAACCGCGTCAGCCGGGTACCGAGGCCGGGTCCGTAGAAGATGTTGTCGCCTAGCACCAGCGCGGCGGAGTCCGAACCGATGTGCTCGGCGCCGAGCACGAACGCCTGCGCCAGCCCGTTGGGCTCGGCCTGCACCTGATAGGTCAGGGAGACACCGAAGCGGGATCCGTCCCCGAGCAGCCGCTGGAACTGTTCGGCGTCCTCGGGGGTGGTGATCACCAGGATGTCGCGGATGCCGGCCAGCATCAGCGTCGACAGCGGGTAGTAGATCATCGGCTTGTCGAACACGGGCACCAGCTGCTTGCTGACCCCGAGCGTGATCGGATGCAGCCGGGACCCTGTTCCACCGGCCAGAATGATTCCGCGCATAGCGGCAGTGTTCCAGTGTTCGGTTCCCTGGCAAACTCCGGCCACCGGTATCGTGCGGACCGTGAAGCTACTCGTGACCGGCGGTGCTGGATTCATCGGCGCCAATTTTGTCCAGCAGACCGTCGACGAGCGGCCCGATGTGGAGGTGACCGTCCTCGACGCGCTGACCTACGCGGGCAACGTCGAATCGCTGGCGCCGGTCCGGGACCGGATCGACTTCGTCCAGGGCGACATCGCCGACGCCGACCTGGTCGACCGGCTGATCGCCGGGACGGATCTCGTCGTCCACTTCGCGGCGGAGTCGCACAACGACAACTCGCTCAATGATCCGTCCCCGTTCGTGCGGACCAACGTGATCGGCACCTTCACGCTGCTGGAGGCCATCCGCAAGCACGGCGTGCGTTACCACCACATCTCCACCGACGAGGTGTACGGCGACCTGGAACTCGACGACCCGGCGCGGTTCACCGAGGCCACCCCGTACAACCCGTCGAGCCCGTACTCCTCGACGAAGGCATCGAGCGACCTGCTGGTGCGGGCATGGGCCCGCTCGTTCGGCATCTCCGCGACCATCTCGAACTGCTCGAACAACTACGGGCCGTATCAGCACGTGGAGAAGTTCATCCCGCGGCAGATCACGAACGTCCTCGACGGTGTCCGGCCGAAGCTCTACGGTCAGGGCCTCAATGTCCGTGACTGGATTCACGTCGAGGATCACAACCGCGCCGTGTGGACGATCATCGAGCGCGGCACGCCGGGGGAGACCTACCTGATCGGCGCGGACGGCGAGGTCGACAACCGCACCGTCGTGCGGACCATCCTGGAGCTGCTCGGCAAGGATCCGGACGATTTCGACGCGGTCACCGACCGGCCGGGCCACGACATGCGGTACGCCATCGACGCCACCCGGCTGCGCACCGAGCTCGGCTGGCAACCGCGATACCGGGACTTCCGCTCCGGACTGGCCGCGACCGTCGAGTGGTACCGCGACAACGAGCAGTGGTGGCGCCCGCAGAAGGACGCCACGGAACGGGCCTACGCCGCGGCGGGCGAGACGGTGCTGGGATCCACCGACCCGGCGAGCTGACCCGACTACCGGCCGAGTGAGCGCCGGGTCGCCTCCAGCGTGGCGGCGATGCCCGCGGGCAGGGTCCGGTACGGCCGGCGATCCAGTTCCGGCCAGACGGTCGAGCGCAACCGCAGGTCCACGGACTGGACGCTCGCGAGCGGCGACGATGCGAGCACGACGGTGGGCTTGCGGCGGAACACCGTCCGACAGGCGCCGAGCAGGGCGCCGATGGTGGTGCTCTGGCCCGAGGCGAAGATCTTGGTGACCCGCTCGCCGGGCCGGGACTGCGCGAGGTCGAGGGCGTCGGCGACCATCGCGGCCGCATCCGTCACGAACAGGTAGTCGCGCATCGTGTCCATCGGCACGTAGATCGAGATCGGTGCCGACATCAGGTAGCCGCGGCACAGGTGCGAGATGAGTCCCTGCGGCTTGGTCAGGTTCTGGCCGGGTCCGTACAGGTTGGCGAACCGCCCCACGACGACGGACGACCCCGTGTCGGCGCCGAAGCGGTGCATCAGCCGCTCCGCCGTCAGTTTCGCGCGGCCGTAGTCGCCGAGCGGTACCGGGTCGGTGTCCTCCGTGAAGGGCGCACCGGACGACCCCGCGTACACCCCGCCCGCCGAGGAGGCGTGCAGGATCACACCCGGTCCCGGGGAGCCGCGGGTGATCCGGGCGATCTCGTCCAGCACGTCGGACACGACGGCGTTCTCCGCGGCGAACTCCTCGGAGGTGGTGCCGTTCACGCCGATCCCGGCGCACCAGACGAGCCGCCACGGTCCACCCCCGGCCGAGTCGATCACCCGGCGTGCGTCCGCGAAGAGCACCTTCCTGGCGAGGTCGCCGTCGTGCCAGGGGACCCGGCTGGTCTCGACCCGCAGTCCCCGCCGCCCGAGCTCGCGGGTGACGGCGCTGCCGAGCAGTCCGCCGCCGCCTACGACCCAGGTCGGGGTGTCCAAGTCAGGCGCCCGCTGGGTCGGTTCGGTGTTCGTGCGGCACCGGCTCGACGCGTCCAAGCGGGCCGGCCGCCGGATCGCCGACGATCAGGTAGGGCGGCTTGCCCATCGCGGTCTTCACGTTGACCCCGACATACTCGGCGATCACCCCGAGGGAGAACAGGATCGCACCCATGCCGAACAGCAGGATCACCATCGTCGAGGCCCAGCCCCGAACCTCGCTGTGGACATCGAAGAACAGGTAGGACACCAGCACGTACAGCACCAGCGCCAGGCCGAGCACGGCGAACAGCACCCCGATGAAGCTGACCATGCGCAGGCCCTTGGTCCCGCTGGAGAGGACCATGCGCCAGAAGTGGGAGAGCAGGCTGCGTAGGTGGTAGCCGGAGCGGCGGCCGTGCTCGGCGCGCAGCTCCACCGGGCTGGTCGTCACGTTGCCCGCGATCCAGCCGAGCGCGACGTCGAGGTAGGCCTCGGAGCCCGCATACGCGGCCACCGAACGGCCGACCTCGCCGAGGACGAGCCGGAAGCTCTGGAAGCTGCGGGTGTTGTCGCCGGAGAGGGCGCGCGCGATGAGCCACTTCGAGCCCCTGGAGGCGGCGTTGCGCAGGAACCCGTGCGGCGCGGCGTTCGTCGGTCTCGCGTAGACGACGGTGGCCTGCTCGTCGAGTGCGGTGTCGAGCAGGCCGCCGATGGCGGCGGGGTCGTGCTGACCGTCCTCGTCCATGGTGACGATCCACTCGCCCCCGCTCGAGGCCATGCCCGCCAGGGTCGCGGGATGCTGTCCGAAGTTCCGGCTCAGCCAGATCGGCCTGACGAAGTCGTGTTCGGCCGCCAGCTGCCGGATGACCTCGGCCGAGTCGTCGGGGCCGTGGTCGAAGACGAGCAGGACCTCCTCGACGAGCATCGGCCGGCCCGCCGGGGTGAGTCGGGTCGTCGTCCACGGCAGGATCTCGTCGATCAGCGCGCGGAGCGTCTGGGCGCCCTGGTACACCGGCACCACGACCGAGATCCGGTGCGGAGCCGGCGAGGGTCGGGCGTCATCGGAGGTCACGGGCTGGGAGTTTACTCGGGACGACCACGGCCTCCGCCCACGCCGTGAGTTCGCCACCACTGCGTGACGGCTCCTGCCGTTGTCCGGACTACGGGCAATCGTCGCCGTAGACCCACAACCGGGCCGTGCCCGCGACGAGGAGGGGCCGATAGGTCAAGACCGTCGCGGCGTCCTGGCCCGGACGCGGCACGGCGCTCACCAGGTAGCAGGAGCGGTTGCCGGGGAAGACCCACGAACCGGGCGGCGACATGCCGACCGCCGAGTGATAACCGTTCCATTCCAGCCCGGAGTCGACGTCGACGGCCGGGACGCCCGTCGCCACCAGGTGTTCGGCCGCGTTCCAGCGGGCGGAGTCGTAGGCGAGACCGGCGGCGGTGATCATCAGCGAGACGATCGCCAACCCGGCGAGCGCGGCCGCGGCGGGCAGCCGCTCGGCCACCCGGGCGAAGGTCGGGTGCCGCGGCGGCGCCGACGGGCGCACGGTCCGTTCGGCCAGGACGACCGCCAGCAGCGGCGGCAACAGCAGCAGCCAGTAGCGGTCGAACAGGTTCTGCCCGGTCAGCGCGGTCGCGAGATTGCCGAGCACCATCAGCGCCCCGAACGTGCCGAGCACCGGGTCGACCCGGCGGAGTCGTCGTGCGAGCACGCCGGCGAGCAGCACCCCTGAACCGCACGCGAGCGCCACGATGAGCCACCACGCGGCGGTGGGGAAGATCGCGGCGGGTCGGCCGTGGCCCGCGGCCCAGTACGGCCCGGCGGGGTCGAGGTAGTTGCCGACGAAGAAGTTCTTGGTGCCGTAGCGGGACACCGTCCACACCGCGACCCCCGCGGTCACGGCGGAGGCGAGGAGCGCGCCGCGGCCCCAACGCCACGGGCGCGCGACCAGCAGCACCGCGGGCGCCGCACCCAGTGCCAGGACGAAATAGCCCTGGACCAGGATGCTTCCGCCGACCTTCGCCAGGCTCTCCGGCACGGCCAGCACCGGTGGGTCGCCCGCGCCGAACGACTGGCGCCACAGCTCGAACCCGACGACCGCGGTGAGCAACATCGCACCGGCGCCCGCCACGACGATCCAGTCACGGCTCCGCCGTGAGCGCCACGCCGTCACCGCGGCGACAGACAACACCGCGGCCGGTGCGGCGAGCGCCTGCTCCCGGATCGTGAAACCCCAGAATCCGACGGCCATCGACACGGCGAGCAGCACCAGCGACCCGCTCCGCAACGCCCTTCGCCCGACGGCGAGGCAGACCATGATCGCCGCCATCGCGGGCACGTCGAGCATGAAGCTGGTGGTCAGCAGTCCGAATCCCGGCCAGATCGCGACGATCAGCACGGCGAGGGCGGCGCGTACCCGACCCGCCGACGGGGCGATCAGGTCGTACACCGCCGCGAGCGCGACCACACCCAGCAAGGCCACGAAGAGATGCTGGGCGACCAGCCAGCGGGCGAGCGGCCCCAGCACGATGAACAGCCCGAACAGCGCCGAACGGTTCCAGCCGAGCAGTTCGATGCTCCCGGTGCTCCCGAACGTCTGCGCGATCCGGCTGTACGACCACGCGTCGTTGTGCGGAATGGAGAGGCCGCCGGTCACCGCCGACAGGGTCAGCGGTACCAGCACCCCGAGCAGTCCAGCCGAGGCGAGCAGCACCAAGGCGACCCGGCTCCGGGGCGACGCCGCGCCGTCAACAGCGAGTTGCGAGTCGCTCCCCGGCGTCGCCACGACGTCGGGGGACGGTGTTCGACTCATCGACAACCTTTCCGGTCCGCCCGCTCACGCCCCGCTGGTGTTCGCTTCGACCGGGGCGTCGGCGCGGGAGGTGCGACGACCGCGGTAGTACAGCCCTGTGAGTATGACGATCAGCGTGAGCCCGAACCCGGCGGCCGCGAATCCCAGTCGCTGCCCCGGCGGCCGGAACGTGATCTCCAGCTCGGCGTTGTCGGTGCCGGGCGGCAGGTCCACCATCAGGAACATATCGCCCAGGCCCTTGGTCTGCAGCGGGGCACCGTTCAAAGTGGCCGTGTATCCCGGCCAGGCCAGACGGGCGAAGACCACGCTGCCACCGTCGGGCGCGGTGACCCGGAGCCGCTCGGAGTTCACCTCCGCCGATTCGGGGACGACCTCGGTCCCGACCGCGGCGGTCACCCGCCCGGCCTGGGTGGACACCGGACCGTCGACCCGCTCGAGCACGTGGACCTGGCTCGCGGCCGGCTCGGGGACGCTCGTCCAGGTCCAACCGGGCGGGGGCGGGTTGTCCGAGGCGTCGGGATACTGCTTGTCCTGCAGCACGATCCGATCGACGAGCATCAGATCGGCGAAACTCCTGCCGGTGTAGGGGTCGACCGTGAGCACGTTCTCGAGCGCATCGGGGCAGGTCGACCCGTCGAATTCCATGCACAGCATCCCGGAGAACCATCGATGCCCGACCGGTGTGTACGCATTGACGTAGGTCAGGTCCAGGTCCTTGGCGTAGTTGCCGTAGACCTGCGACTGCCAGGGCAGTTCCGTGGATTCGGGATCGATCCGGATCAGGTTGCGGTTGCCGAGCTGAAGGGTGGTGCCCTCGAAGTCGGGGAAGCCCTCCTTGGCCTCGGACTGCGTGGTCGGCAGGTACCACTTGTTCAGGGCCTGCGGATACGTGGACACCTGGTAGACCAGGATCGGCAGGATGGTTGCGATCAGCAGCGCGGCGACCGCGCGGTCACCGCACCGCCGGGCCAGGTACAGGGCCAGGGCGCCGAAGACGGCGATCAGCGCGCCCCACATGACGTGGCGCCCGAAGTACTGGGGTCCGGAGGAGCTCGCGCGCAGCACCAGCACCACGATCAGCGACCCGGCCGCTACCAGCCGGGGCCGCAGCGGACGGGTCGTGCCGTAGCGGCTGAGCAGCGCCGCCAGCAGCACCAGCGAGATCACGGCAACGAACGGGAGCAGCCGCGCAGGCCACCGGATCTGCCCGATGTCGCTCGGGCCCGCGGTGAACAGCAGGATGAAGGCCAGCAGCAGGATCGCTCCGGAGAACTCCCGCAGCGCGGGCTGGGCCTTGCGCCACGCGATGAACGCGAGCGCCGGGATCGCGAACCAGGCGATGTAGGTGATCGGCGCGGTGGTCGTCTCCCCGGTCCAGGACTCGATGCTCGACACGGACGACGGGATGCTCGCGGTGAGCGTCTCCGACCAGGGCGCGGTGAGGAAGTTGTCGTTGAGTGCGCCCTCCTCGCCGGTGCGCCAGGTCACCGACGAGGACAGCATCCCTGGCAGGAAGGTGATGGCGCCACACGCCGCGGCTGCCACGCCGACGCCGCCGAGGAGCAGCGAGGGTTGCCAACGTCGCTGGTACAGGTATTCGCCGATCATCAGGCAGCCGATCAGCACGCCCGCCATGAGCGCGGAGTGCGCGTAGCCGACGCTGATCGCGAGATAGAGGAACGCGAACAGGGGCAGCGGCCCGGACCGGCCGCGCGCGTACCTGACCCCGCTGGCCCAGGCCTGCACCACCCACGCCATGCCGATCAGCGAGGTGACCCAGGACGGGTCCTCGAAGTACAGGGTGAAGCCCCCGAACGGGGCGGCCGCGCCCGCGACCGCGGCCCAGGCCGGGCGGGCGCCGTACTCCATCGCCACCCGGTAGACGCCCCAGCCGAGGATGATCGAGAATCCGAGCTTGACCGCAGTCGCCAGCAGGGCGAGGTTGTCCACCGACGGGGCGGCGTAGTTGATCGCCATCTGCACGGGATTCCACAGGCCGCCCTGGCCCTCGACCGGGTAGTTGCCTGCCATCCACTGATCGAGGACCAGCGTCGGGAACCACTGACCCTCGCGCATCAGGTGACCGAGCTGGATCCAGTTGCCGACCGCGCCCGACTCGGTGTCGTCGACGTAGAAGTACCGGGAATCCACGCTGAGGATGAGGAGGAACCCGAGGCAGATCACGCCCGCGACCACGGCCCCCCAAGCCCATCGGGTGCTCCGGGTGGATACGGGCGGTTCGAGTGTCACGAGAACTCCAGATAGCGCGGTCGGGTGCCCAGTGACATTAACCGAGGTCGGGCTCGGTGGTTTCGTCGGTCAACTGCACGTCGGGATACCCTGCGGGTGGACATTGGCGACACGATCGAGAGTTGGCGGTTGGATGAACAAGCCCGAATTCCTTGAGTCCGGGGCCCCGGCGGCCGAGGTGGCGGCGCGGTTGCTCGTGCAGCGCGGCGTCTTCGTCGGTATGTCGCCGATCGTCAACGACGACCTCTATGTCGCGTTCCGCAAGGGTTCCGGCGACCGGGAACGCCACACGCTGCGCCTGGACGCGGGTGCACGCGCCCACACCAACACCTACTTCGGACGGTTCGCGGCCAGCTACTGGCAGCGCTGGACCACGGTCACCGAGGTGCGGGTCAGCCTGCGGGCGGCCGGCTCCGGCCGTTTCCGGGTCCGCCTTGTCGCTTCCGACATCGCCGGGCACCGCCGGATCGTGGGTGCCGTCGCCGGATCGGGCGACGAGACGGTCGAACTCTCCTCGCCGCTCGACAAGTTCGTCGACGGCGGCGCCCTCTGGGTGGAGATCGACGCGCTGGACGCCCCGCTGACCGTCGACCGCCTCGAGTGGACCACGGCCGCGCCCGAGACCGTCCGCCCGGTCGCGATCGCGATCTGCACGTTCAACCGCGCCGACGACTGCGCGCAGACGGTCGCTGCGCTGGCCTCCGACGATCGCGTGCTCGAGGTCATCGACTCCGTCTACGTGGTCGACCAGGGGACCGACCTGGTCCGGGACCGCGAGCTGTACGGCGAGGTCACGCCCAGGTTCGGCGACAAGCTGCACTACCTGCGGCAGCCCAACCTCGGCGGCGCGGGCGGCTTCACCCGCGGTCTCTACGAGGTCTCCGCGACCGACGGGCACGCCGACGTGATCCTGATGGACGACGACATCCTGTGCGAGCCGGAGACCGTCCTGCGACTCAACGCCTTCGCGAACGTCACCGTCGAGCCCACCCTCGTCGGTGCCCAGATGCTGTTCCTGCTCAACCCGGACTACCTGAACGTGGGCGCGGAGGATGTCGATCTCGGCACCCTGCAGCACGGGCAGAAGGTGCCGAAGGCGCTGCGCAACACGAGCATGCTGAAGAAGAACCAGGAGCGCCGGGTCGATGCCGGATACAACGCCTGGTGGACGTGCCTGATCCCGGCCGAGGTGGTCGCGAAGGTCGGCCTCCCCGTCCCGATCTTCTTCCAGTGGGACGACGTCGAGTACGGAGTCCGCGCCCGCGAGGCGGGGTTCGTCACGGTCACCCTGCCGAACGCTGCGGTCTGGCATGCGGACTTCTACTGGAAGGACTTCGACGACTGGGCGCGCTACTTCAGCACCCGCAACTCCCTGATCGTCGGCGCGCTGCACAGCGATCTGGACACCAAGCGGCTGGGACGTCAGTTCTTCCGGCAGATCAGCGAGTACCTCGTCGGCATGCAGTACGGTCTCGCCGCGACCACGCTGCGCGGCATCGAGGATTTCCTCGAGGGCCCGAAGGTGTTGCAGGACGGCGGCATCGCGGCGATGGCCGCGATCCGCGCGGAGCGGTCCGAGTACCCGGAGACGGTCAAGCACGACGCGGCCACCGCCCCGGTGCGGTCCGCGGACCTCACCACCCGGCGCTCGGGCGGCGAGCCGAGCGCGATGCGGCTGATCCTGGTCAAGCGGGCCATCGACCAGTGGTTCGGGCGCACCCAGCACGGCCTGGTCAGCGTTCCGCGTGAGGATGCGCACTGGTGGCACATCTCGCTGTTCGACCACGTGGTGGTCACCGACGCCTCGCAGTCCGGGGTGCGGATCCGTCAGCGCGACAAGGGCAAGGCGGTCGACCTGCTGCGGCGAACGGTCCGGGTGCTGCGGCGCCTGCGCGAGGACGGCGCCGCCGTCTCCCGCCAGTACCGTGACGCGGCCCCGCAGCTCACCAGTCGCGAGAACTGGGAACGCCTCTACGAGCAGTAGGCGGCGGCCGGAGGTCGTCCCCGTGCGGTCGGACCGCGCGGGGACGCCGTGATCGGGACCGGTGTGGCGGTCAGTGCCGCTCGAACCGTTCCTGCCTGCCCATCTTGCGCAGCCGCACCCAGTCGCGCAGGCCGGCCGGGTCCCGGCGGTTGATCAGGAAGAACCAGCCGAAGCGCACCCACTCCTGCGGGAGCAGTCGTCGCATGCCCGGCTGCGAGAGCAGGTACCCGCGGTTGCGATAGGTGTAGAACCGCTTCGTCTCGTTGTCCGGGTACTGGGTGTGCATCCGCCCGCCCAGGATCGGCTTGAACTCCTCGGCCCCGTTGGGATGCACATACGCGGTCTGCAGGCAGGTGCCGAACGGCAGCCCGGAGCGGACCAGGCGGCGGTGCACCTCCACCTCGTCACCGCGGACGAACAGGCGCAGGTCCGGGACCCCGACCGCGTCGACCGCGGCGGCGGAGAACAGCGCCCCGTTGAACAGGGAGGCGATTCCCGGCAGCAGGTCCTCGGTGCCGAGTTCCGAGCGCAGTCGCCGCCACTCGACGCCGCGGCGCAGCGGAAACGCCAGTCGGTCGGGGTCGTCGATGTCGCACACCACCGGGGACACCTCGGCGAGCCCGTGCCGGGTGGCGCAGTCGAGCAGGGTGGCGAGTACCTCGGGTCCCTCCGGGCGGCCGTCGTCATCGGCCAGCCAGAGCCAGTCGGCTCCGAGGGACAGCGCGTACAGCATGCCGAGCGCGAACCCGCCCGCGCCGCCGAGGTTGTGCTTGGAGCCGAGGTACGTGGTCGGCACGTCCGAGCCCTCGACGAGTGCCCGCACCTCCGCCTCGTCGGCGTTGTCGACCACCACGAGGTGATCCAGCGGCCGGGACTGGGTGGAGAGCACCTTCAGCGACTCGGCGAGCAGTTCGCGGCGCTTGTGGGTGACCACCACGCCGATGATCCGTTCGGTCACCGGGTGTGCCCCGACTCGGTCTGCTCGCGCTCCATCTCGGCGATGACGTGCCGCACGTGGTCGGCGGCATCGTCGCCCTCGTAGGCGCGCACGACGTCCTCGATCTCGCCCCGCATGCGGATCTGGCCGTGGTCGATCCACATCGCGCTGTCGCACAGTTGGGCGAGGAACTCGTTGGAGTGGCTCGCGAAGACCAGGATGCCGGAGCGCTCGACCAGCGCCTGCAGCCGGATCCGTGCCTTCTTCATGAACTCCGCATCGACCGCGCCGATGCCCTCGTCGAGCAGCAGGATCTCCGGGTCGATGCTGGTCACCACGCCCATCGCGACCCGCACCCGCATGCCCGTCGAGTACGTGCGCAACGGCATCGACAGGTATTCGCCCAGTTCGGTGAACTCGGCGATCTCGTCCATCTTCGCCAGCATCTGCTTGCGGGTCTGGCCGAGGAAGAGGCCGCGGATGATGATGTTCTCGTAGCCGGAGATCTCGGGGTCCATGCCGACGCCGAGGTCGAACACCGGCGCCACCCGCCCGCGGATCCTGGCACTGCCGCGGGACGGTTCGTAGATGCCGGACAGCAGCCGCAGCAGCGTGGACTTGCCGGCGCCGTTGTGGCCGACCAGTCCGATCCGGTCGCCCTCCTTCAGCGAGAGGGTGATGTCGCGCAGGGCCTCGACCACCACGACGTCGGAGTCGTTGCGGCCGATCGCGCCGCCCGCCTTGCCGAGGAACGCCTTCTTCAGCGACCGCGACTTGGCGTCGAAGATCGGGAAGTCGACGCACGCGTTGTGCGTGTCGATACTGACGTGTTTCGTCATCTGTTGACCGCTCTCCCTAGACCCAGTAGGGCACGCGGGCCCGGTACTTGCGCAGTGCCACGAGGGCCAGCGCCCAGCCGACCACGGTGATCCCCAGCACGATGTACCAGTGGTACAGCGCCTGCGGCTGCCCGATCATCGGCGCGCGGACGATCTCGAGGTAGTGGTAGAGCGGGTTGAGCTCGGCGATCCTCGCGCGCTCTTTGACAGCCCCGCCCTGCGCGATGAGGCTCTGCGTGGTCCACATGATCGGCGTCAGCACGAACAGCAGCAGGGTCATCGACGACAGGATCGGGGCGATGTCGCGGTAGCGGGTGGCGAAGATGCCGAAGACGATCGACACCCACACCGCGTTGAGCACGAGCAGGGCCACCGCGGGGATCGCCGCGAGCGACGCCCAGCTCAGGTCCCGCCACACCGCGAAGGCGACGACCATGACCACGTAGATCACCAGGTTGTGCGCGAAGAAGAGCAGCTGCCGCCACACCAGCCGGTAGATGTGCACGCTCAGCGCCGACGGCAGCTGTTTGATCAGCCCCTCGTTCGCGATGAACACCTCGGACCCCTCGATGATCGAGGCGTTGATCATGTTCCACACGATCAGGCCGACCGTCACGTAGGGCAGGAACTCGCCGAGGGGGATGTCGAGCAGCGCTGCGTACAGGATGCCGATGGCGGTGGCCTGCACGCCGGTGGCGATGGTGATCCAGAACGGACCGATCACCGAGCGGCGGTAGCGCTGCTTGATGTCCTGCCAACCGAGGCTGAGCCACAGTTCGCGCTGCGCGAATCCGTCCCGCAGGTCCTTGAACCCGCGACGGAGGGTCTGCGAGTCGGAGACCGGGGGGACCTCGGTGGCCAAAGCCTCGGATTCTGGAGCGGATGCTGACACGGAGACCGAGCCTACTGGTCGGCCGCGTGCGGCCGACCAGGCGCCACGGCTAGAGGTACTGGCCGGTGCCCGAGCCCTGCTGTGGATTCTGGTGCCCGTGGCCTGCGGTCATGCCTGGTGGGAGCGCGCTCTGGCGGATCTGCTCGAGCTGGGACCGCGCGGCCATCTGCTGGGCGAACAGCGCGGTCTGGATGCCGTGGAACAGGCCCTCGAGCCAGCCGACGAGCTGCGCCTGCGCGATCCGCAGCTCCGCGTCGGACGGCACGCTGTCATCGGTGAACGGCAGGGTCAGCCGTTCGAGTTCGTCCCGGAGCTCGGGGGCCAGGCCCTGCTCGAGCTCGCGGATCGAGGATTTGTGGATCTCTTTGAGCCGGTTCCTGCTGGCGTCGTCGAGCGGCGCCGCGCGGACCTCCTCGAGGAGTTGCTTGATCATGGTGCCGATCCGCATCACCTTGGCCGGCTGCTCGACCATCTCCGCGATCGACTCGCCGTTCTCCCCATCGGTGCGTCCCGCGCCCGCGAAGCCGGTGTCGCCAGGACCCGATCCGACGCCGGGGAGGCCTGCGGCGGCGACCATCATGGGTTGCCCGTCGGGTCCGATCACGACCACCTGCTCATTGTCCGGTTGCGTCATGGCTCCATCTTGTATCAGGAGAGCAGCCGGCGCACCGACCGTCGGCGAACCGATGGACGGTTTCGGCGCGCGGTGCGGAACCCGGAAAAGTTTGTGTTGTATGCAGTTACAGATACTGTGATGCCTCACAATCCGGCCATCCGCATCGCACCGATTCGAAATTAGGTCCTAGGCTGTCGGCATGGCATACGACGTCGCCCGGGTGCGGGGACTTATCCCTTCGCTCGGAGACGGTTGGATCCATCTCGATCCTCAGGCCGGAATGCAGCATCCCGATTCGGTGTCCACCGCGGTGTCGACCGCGTTCCGTGGTTCCGCGGCCTCCCACTCCGGCAGGCACGTCTCCGCGCGGCGCAGCGCCGCGACCCTGGAGGCGGCCCGTGAGGCCGTCGCCGATCTCGTGGGCGGTGACCCGGCGGGCGTGGTGCTCGGCCAGGATCGGGCCGTGCTGTTGGCCTGGCTGGCCGAGGCGCTCAGCTCGAGGCTCGGCCTCGGCACCGGGGTGGTCCTCTCCCGGCTCGACGAGGAGGCCAACGTCGCGCCCTGGTTGCGGGTGGCGAATCGTTATGGCGCGCAGGTTCGTTGGGCCGAGGTCGAGATCGACACCTGCGACCTGCCCAGCTGGCAGTTCGCCGAGCTGATCGGGGCCACGACGCGACTGGTCGCGCTGACCGCTGCCTCCCCGATCGTCGGGTCGGCGCCGGACGTGCGGGTGGCCGCGGACCGGATCCACGAGGTCGGCGGACTGCTGGTCGCCGACGCCATCGCGGCCGCGCCCTACGCGCATGTGGACATCCACGAGATGGGTGCCGACGTGCTCGCGGTGAACGCGCCGAGCTGGGGCGGTCCGCAGATCGGCGCCCTGATCTTCCGCGAGCCCGCACTGCTCGACAAGATCCCCGCGATCTCGTTGAACCCGTACGCCACCGGGCCCGAGCGCCTGGAGATGGGCGGGCACCAGTACGCCCTGCTCGCCGGGCTGACGGCCTCGATCGACTACCTGGCCGGCCTGGACGAGACCGCCCGCGGCAGCCGCAGGGAGCGCCTGGAGACCTCGATCAGCTCGCTGCAGGACTACCACGACCGGATCTTCGACTACCTGATGGCGTCGCTGCGCCGGCTGCCCCAGGTGATGCTGATCGGCACCTCACACAGCCGCGTGCCGACCATCAGCTTCACGGTCGCCGGGGTGCCCGCGGAGAAGGTGTCGCTGCACTTCGCCGAGCGCCGGATCGGAACCCTCGTCGGCGAGCGCGGCGGCAGCAGGCTGCTGGACTCGCTCGGGGTCAGTGACGAGGGCGGTGCCGTGACGATCGGCCTGGCGCCCTACACGACCCGGTACGAGATCGATCAGCTCGTGCGCGCCGTCGCCGCCCTCGGCTGATCGGTCCTCACTCGAGCGTCAGCACGACCTTGCCGACGGTCTCCGGCGCATCCAACAGGGCATGGGCCCGCGCTGCCTCGGTGATCGGCAGCTCGGCGTGCACGACCGGACGGACGGCCCCGTCCGCGACCATCGGCCAGAGTCGCTCGGTGACCGCGGCGACGATGGCGGCCTTGCTCGAGCGCCCGGTCTCGGGCCTGCCGCGCAGGCCCGTCGCGAACACCCGGCCCCGCTTGGCGAGCAGCTTGCCCAGGTCCAGCTCGCCGACCCGGCCGCCCTGCATGCCGATGACGCAGAGCTGCCCGTCCTTGGCCATGGCGTCGATGTTCCTCCCGAGGTAGGCGCCACCCATGTTGTCGAGGATCAGGTCGGCGCCGCCGCGGGGGGTCGCGGACAGCGCGGCCACGAAGTCGTCCTCGCGATAGTTGACGGCGATCGACGCGCCCAGCCGACGGCACACCGCCAGCTTGTGCTCGGAGCCCGCCGTCGCGGCGACGGTGGCGCCGAGCGCGGCCGCCACCTGGATCGCGTGGGTGCCGATGCCGCCCCCGCCGCCGTGGATCAACACCACCTGGCCCGCCTGCAGGCCTGCGATCATCACCAGGTTCGACCACACCGTGCAGGCCACCTCGGGCAGCGCCGCCGCCGCGATCAGGTCCAGGCCCTCGGGCACCGGCAGGAGCTGGGTGGCAGGAACCGTCACCCGCTGCGCGTAGCCGCCGCCGGAGAGCAGCGCGCACACCGGGTCGCCGACCGCCCAGCCGCGCACGCCGTCGCCGAGTTCGGCGATGGTGCCCGAACATTCGAGCCCGAGGATCTCGCTGGCCCCCGGCGGCGGGGGATACAGGCCCTCCCGCTGCAACAGGTCGGCGCGGTTGATCGCCGTGGCCGCGACGTCGATGAGGACCTGGCCCTGTCCGGGCCGCGGATCGGGCACCTCGGTCCACTCGAGCACCTCGGGTCCGCCGGGGCCGGTCACGGTGATGGCGCGCATGATGACGACGCTAGCCCGCGCCCGCCCCGCTGTCGCGGGAGCGGCCGAACCGGCCTCCCGACCCCTCCCGTCCGGGGCCGAGACCCGCTACCGTCACGCGGGTGACCTACTTCGGCAACATGCAGAACGAGATCTACCTGTCCGGGGTCGGCGGCGCCAGGCCCGAGCTGCCGATGACCGCGGCCGGGCTCGAGGAGCTGGCCGCGACCACGCTGTCGCCGGAGGCCTTCGCCTACATCGCGGGCAGCGCGTCGAGCGAGCGGACCGCAGCCGCGAACCTGGCCGCATTCGAGCGGCACTCGATCGTGCCCCGGATGCTGCGCGGGACCGCGGCCCCGGACGCGCGGGACCTCAGCGTGGAGGTGCTCGGCACCCGGCTGGCCGCGCCGGTGCTGACCGCGCCCGTCGGAGTTCTCGAACTGGTGCACCCGAACGCGGAGCTCGCGGTCGGCGAGGCCGCCGACGAGCTCGGAATCGGCTCGGTGCTGTCCACGGCGTCGTCCACGCCCATCGAGCAGGTCGGGGCGGTGTCCGGCGAGAACTGGTGGTACCAGCTCTACTGGCCCGCCGACGACGAGGTGGCGCGGTCGCTGGTGCACCGGGCCGAGGCCGCGGGCGCGAAGGCGATCGTGCTCACCGCGGACACGCCGGGAATGGGTTGGCGCCCAAGGGATCTCGAGCTGGGCCACCTCCCGTTCCTGCAGGGCAAGGGGATCGCGAACTATCTCACCGACCCCGTCTTCCGCTCCCGGCTCGCCAGTGCGCCCGAGGAGAGCGCCGAGGCGATGCAGATGGCGGTGCTGACCTGGGTGTCGATGTTCGGGAACCACACCCTGCGGCCGGCGGACGTGACCCGACTGCGGGAGTGGACGGACCTGCCGATCGCGGTCAAGGGCATCCTGCACCCGGACGACGCAAGGGCGGTGGTCGACGCGGGCGCGGCGGGCGTGGTGGTGAGCAATCACGGTGGCAGGCAGGTGGACGGCGCGATCGCCGCGCTCGATGCCCTCGCGCCGGTGGCCGCGGCGGTGGGCGACCACGCGGATGTGTTGCTGGACTCGGGAATTCGGTGCGGCGCGGACGTGCTCACGGCGTTGGCGCTCGGTGCGGACGCGGTGCTCTACGGCAGGCCATGGGTGTACGGGCTCGGCCTCGCGGGCAAGGCGGGCGCCCGGCACGCACTGCGGATTCTGCTGGCGGATTTCGATCTGACCCTCGGATTGGCCGGATTCGCGAACGTCGCCGAGATCGACACCTCCGCGTTGCGCGCGGTCTCCGGCTGAGGCAACAGCGCATATTCAGACCGAGCGGTATGAATCGTGAGCGCAGGCAACTAGAATGGTTGTGTGACAACACAGATCGACGGTTCTGAGGACGAGACCCCCCGCTGGCTCGACGGCGCGGAGATGGCCGCGTGGCGCGCCTTCATCGACGGCTCCCAGCGGCTGATGGGATTACTCAACCGGGAGTTACAGGATCGGCACGGGCTCACCACGGCCGACTATCGCATTCTCGTGATGCTGTCCGAATCGCCCGACGGGTCGGTCCGGATGAGCGATCTCGCGGACGGCGTGATCTCCTCACGCAGCAAGCTGACCCACCAGATCCGCCGGATGGAGGCGGACGGGATGGTCACCAGGAACACCTGCCTCGACGACGGCCGCGGCGTGCTGGCGATCCTCACCGAGGAGGGGCGCCGACGGCTGGAGGAGGCGGCCCCCACACACGTCAACGGGGTTCGTCGCTACCTCGTGGATCTGCTGGACGCGGACGAGTTGACGAGTGTCGAGAGGGTGTTCACCAAGGTGAACACGGCCATCGGCGAGCGATCGGCGGGCTGATCCGGCGCGGTGGATTCCGCCGGGCGCCGGGGGTGCCGTTAGGATCTGCGATGGAAGCGTGGCAGAGCGGCCGAATGCACTCGCCTTGAAAGCGAGCGTTGTGAGAGCAACCGGGGGTTCAAATCCCTCCGCTTCCGCCAAGCAGAAACGGCTCCGACCGGGCGTGCCCTGGTCGGAGCCGTTGTGCGTGGTACGGACTCCTCAGCCCTGCTGGGAGGCCTTCCAGATGGGCAGTCCGGCCCCGAGGGCGAACGCCAGGAAGGTGTCGTTCTCGTCGGGGTCGCCGATGGTGACGCGCACCCCGTCCCCCGCGAACGGTCGCGTCAGCACCTTCGCCGCGACCCCGGCCTCGCCGAACGCCGCCGCCTGGTCGCCGAGCGGGAGCCAGAGGAAGTTGGCGGAGGTCGGCGGCACGTCGTATCCGCCCGCGATCAGCGCGTCCCGCACCCGCGTCCGCTCGGCGACCACGCCGTCGGTGCGGGCGAGCAGTTCCTCGTCGGCGGCGAGCGAGGCCACCGCGGCGGCCTGGGCGACGCTGGTGACCGCGAAGGGCAGGTGCACCTTGAACAGCGCGGCGATGATCTCCTCGTCGCCGATCGCGTACCCGATCCTCAGGCCGGCCAGGCCGTAGGCCTTCGAGAAGGTCCGCAGTACAACGACATTCGGCCGCCCCTCGGCCAGGGCGATGCCGTCGGGTGCGGCCTCGCCGCCCTCCTCGGGTCGCACGTACTCGTAGTAGGCCTCGTCCAGTGCGACGAGGATGTGCGGGGGGACCGCGTCGAGGAACCGCGCGAGTGCCTCCGCGGCGACCACGGTGCCGGTCGGGTTGTTCGGGTTGCAGATGAAGATCAGCCGGGTGCGGTCGGTGATGGCCGCGAGCATGGCGTCGAGGTCGTGCTCGTAGTCGGCGGTGAGCGGGACCTCGACGGGGGTGGCGCCCGCCACCTTGACCACCACGGGATACGCCTCGAACGAGCGCCACGCGTAGATCACCTCGTCGCCCGGCCCGGACGTCGCCTGCACCAGCTCGAGGCAGATGCCGACCGATCCGCAGCCGGTGGTGATCCGCTCCGCGCTCACGCCGAGCTTGGCGGCCAGCGCGTCGCGCACGGCGACCGAGCCGTTGTCCGGGTAGCGATTGGCGCCTGCGGCGGCCTCGGCGATCGCCTCCATCACGCTGGGCAGCGGACCGGCGGTGGTCTCGTTACTGGCCAGTTTGATCGCGCCGGGAAAGCTGCGTCCCGGCACGTAGGGGGCGATTCTCGAGAGGTCGGGGCGGGTGCGCACGGTCATGGATCGACATTATGCGCCGCTTCCGATCGGGCGTGGCGGGTGCGGCGAAAAAGAACCCGGTGACCCCGAAAAGAATCTTGAACGGGTGGGCCGTGAGCGTGCCAAGGTATACGTATGTCGGGAATCTTCACGGACAGCGCGGTACTGCGCGCCCTGGGGGAGCATCCGGACGAGCCCCCCGTTCGCGTCCCCCTGACGGCCGTCGAACCGGACGGACCCGCCCGCGGCGGCATCGTGGTCCTGCACGAATCGCGGGAGTTCACCGACAACCTGCTCGATCTCATGCGCTCGCTGGCCGCCGAGGGCTGGCTGACGGTGGCGCCGCACCTGTTCCATCGGGAGCCGCAGCACAGCACCGCGGAGGTGTTCGGGGACAACCTGTTCGCCGACTTCGACGCGGCCTTCGACTGGCTCACCGCGCGCGGGGTGTACCCGGACTGCGTCGGGGTGCTCGGCTTCGACGACGCGGGCACGGCGGCCCTGCTCGTCGCGACGTCCAGGCCGGTGGGTGCCGCCGTCAGCGTGTCCGCGCGCGGCATCGTCCACCCGCTCGCGGAGGGCGCCCCGGCGCTGGTGGAGGCGGCCCCCAGGCTGCAGGCGCCGTGGCTGGGGCTGTACGGGGAGGACGACCCGGGTACCCCGCGCCAGGAGGTCGAGCGACTGCGGGACGCGATCGCGCGCGCCGAGGTCGCGACCCTGGTGGTCAGCTACAGCGGTCTCGAGCATCGAGCGGACGAGCCGCCGGAGTTCCCCGTGGACGGCGATGACAACGATGCGGCCGCGCAGGCGATGATGGATGCGCAGCGCCGGATCTTCGACTGGTTCGACGGCAATCTGCGCTAGAAATCGCTGTGACCGGCCGTTTTGCGCCCTACGCCGTGCCTGTGTAATCTTTCCATCCGGCGGTTCCGAAAGGACCTGAGCCTAGGAAGCGTGCCAGAGCGGCCGAATGGGACTCACTGCTAATGAGTTGTCCTCCTCAAAGGGGACCGGAGGTTCAAATCCTCTCGCTTCCGCCACGCTGGTGCTCGTAGGCCAGCACAACTGAAGACATGCGCCCGTAGCTCAACGGATAGAGCACTTGACTACGGATCAAGAGGTTAGGGGTTCGAATCCCTTCGGGCGCACAGTGAGGAACCCCTCGCCGGCAGTGATGCCGGTGAGGGGTTTTCTCGTGGGCCTCCGGTTGAACTCCCGTCGGACACAGCGGCATTCGGCCGCTGCGATCGGCGGTTGGCCGACTAGCACGCACGTTCGATTACCGCTAAGGTGGTCGACGCGGGCCGATGGAGCCAGCCAGCTCGAAGGCATGGGCCCGCACCAAACGTGCCGCCCGGTTCCCCGACCTGGGGCGGTATGCGGGCCCCGCCGATCCATGTGATCGGCGGGGTTTTTCGCATCCATGGTCCGGCGCGGCGGCGCCTCGCCCTGCCCTGATCCGAGCGCTATCTGTGTGTCGCCTGTGGACGAGCGTCCGGGCAGGCTGGGGATCAACAGCCGATGGGCTCCGCGTCACCTCGTTATCCACAGGGCTGTGGATGGCAAAGCTGCAGGTACAGGTTAATTACATTGATGTAATCCACAGATTCGTCCACACTGTCCACAGTCTGGTGACGGGTGTTAACAGGATTTGTCCACAGCTGTGGACAAATCGCGGGATCGGTGACGGGGACGACGACCGCCCGGTTGAGGGACACTGGGGAACCCAGGGCCACGGAAGGACAGCAGCCATGACACTGGCGTCCGCGCTGATCGGTCGGACCGAAACCGGGCGCGCCAAGCGCAGGCCGCTGCTGCTGCGTGACGCGCAGGCCAGTTCCCTCGTCGAGGCGTTCGTCATCATCGGGGTGCTGACGATCCTGGTCACCCGCGCCTACCTGCACCTGACCGGATACCCACAGGTCGGCGGGTCCACCCTGCATGTCGCGCACGTGCTGTGGGGCGGGCTGCTGATGGTGGCGGCCCTTGTCGTGCTGTTCTCGTTCCTCGGCCTGCGGCCGAGGCTCCTCGCGGTGGTGCTGGGCGGCGTCGGATTCGGGCTCTTCCTCGACGAGGTCGGCAAGTTCGTCACCAAGACCAACGACTACTTCTACCGTCCCGCCGTCGCGATCATGTACGTCGTCGTGGTGGTCCTGTTGCTGCTCAACCGCTGGCTGCACGACTCCCGGCCGCCGAGCGTCGCCGAGGACCTCAGCAACGCCGCAGCCATCGCGGTGGACGGCCTGATCCGGGGACTGCCGCCGGAGCGCCGGGCGCTCGCGCAGGCGCAGCTGCACCGGGCCCAGGCGGCGGGCGCCGACGTGACCGCGGTCGCGGACATCGGTGATCTGCTCGCGCGCTGCGATCCGCAGGAGCCCGGCCGGTTCGGGGGAGTGCGGGCGTGGGGATCGCGGCGGATCCCGTCCGCGCTGAGCAGCCGCACCGCGGTCGGCGTCGCAGCGTTCGTCCTGGTGCTCTTCTCGACGTCCGGGCTGATCAACGCCATCGTCACCCTGTCCTCCGATCTCGAGGGCGCGGCCGGGACCATCACCACCCTTGGCCAGCTCGCAGGCACCGCCGTCGCGTGCGTGCTGAGCTGGGTCGGCGTCGCGAGGCTCCGCAACGGCAAGCTGTGGCCGCTGCAGTTCCTGCGGGCCGCGGCGCTGGTCACGGTGCTGTTGACCCAGGTGTTCGACTTCGTCGCGCAGGAGTTCGGGGCGTTGCTCAACGTGGCTGTCGGGTTGTTCGCGCTGGCGGTGCTGTCGGCCAGGATCGCGGTGATCGAGCGCCGCGCGGCCGAGACGGCGTGAGTGGTCGGCACAACCGCGACCCGCGAGGTTCGGCGCCACCGCTGCCCGAAGGCCCCACGTCGCTTACCGTAGTCAGGTGACCAATCCAGCTCAGGGCGCCGCGGCCACCGACTCGGTCTGGCCGGCTGTCCTCACGTGGCGGGCCCACGCCGCTCCTCGGATGGAGTCGGTTCGTGTGCAGCTCGTCGGTAACCGGATCAAGGCGGCCGGCCGGATCATCGGTGGTCAGTGCGCCGAGCACCCCGCGTTCAGCGCGTCCTACGACCTGGTCACCGACGAGAACGGGGTGACCCGCAGGCTCTCGCTGCGGACCAGCCTGGCCTCGGGTGAGCGGCAGGTCTCGATCAGCCGGGACTCGGAGGGCAACTGGATGGTCGAGAACGGGACCAACCCCAAGCGATCGACATTCGGCGGCGCGCTGGACGTCGACGTGGTGCTCAGCCCGTTCTTCAACACCCTGCCGATCCGGCGGCTGGGCATGCACACCGACTCCGAGGACATCCAGGTCCCGGTCGTGTACGTGTACCTGCCCGACCTGAGCGTGCAGGAGGCGAGCCTGACCTACAGCAGCGGCTCGGACGGCATCCACGTGCTCTCGCCGGTGTCGAGTTCCTCGGTCACCATCGACCGCGACGGCTTCATCCTCGACTACCAGGGCCTGGCCGAGCGGATATAGGCGCTCCGCGCCTGTGCGTGGTTACCGAGTCCCTGCACCCGCGAAGCGCGCACGGGCGCGTAGCGCCCCGCCGCGGCGGCCTGCGTCGCGCATCAGTTCCACCCAGCCGTCCGCGCCGACCGCGACGTCGGTGATCTCCCAGCGCTCCAGGTTCTCGTAGCGCAGCCGCGCGGCGTGGCCCGCCGACACCAGGGTCTCCGTGCTCCCGGTGTCCGCGAGCCCGTCGCGGGCGTCGGTCAGCAGCCGCAGCGTCTCGTCCAGCGCGACGATCAGCGCGCCCGAGTTCGCCTCGCACATCGCGCGCACCAGCTCCGGCGCGGTGCCTGCGACCCGGGTGCCGTCCCGGAACGAGCCCGCCGCCAGCCCGAGCGCCAGGTCGCCCCCTGCCGCCGCGGTCACCGCCAGCGCCTCGGCCAGCAGGTGCGGCAGGTGCGAGATGCGGGCCGCCGCCGCGTCGTGCTCGTCGGCGGCTGCGGGCACCACCACCGAGCCGCAGTCCACGGCCAGCGCGGCCACCTGGCCCCACACCACGGGATCGACGCCGTCGTCGGTGCCGACCACCCACACCGCGTCGCGGAACAGGGCGACGTCGCCCGCCGCCCAGCCGGACCGCGAGGTCCCCGCCATCGGGTGCCCCCCGACGAACCGGGCGCCGAGGCCGTGCCCACGCACCGCGTCGAGGACCGCCCGCTTCACGCTGACGACGTCGGTGAGCGCGCAGTCGGGGGCGTGCGCGGCGACCGCGCCGAGCACGGCGTCGAGGGCAGGGACGGGCACCGCGACGACGATCAGTGCGCCGGACCGCTGGGCCCGGCGGAGCACGGCCTCGAGGTCGGTGTCGGCGTCGAATCCGTCGGCGCGGGCGTCCTCGACGGCACCGGCGGAGCGGTTGTAGCCCCAGGCCGTCCGACCCGCGGCGACGGCCGCCCGCAGCACCGAACCGCCGATCAGTCCGAGCCCGAGAACACACACCGGCGGGTCAGTCGCTTCAGCAGACACCCGGATAGGTTGGCACATTTGCCAGCGGACTTCATTTACCGGCGCTCGGCGGACTACGGTGACGGCATGGCTGCTCAGCAGGCGCGTGACAACAGCGCCCCCTCGGACCAGTTCGAGGATCTCGATGGCTTCGGCGTCGCGGTTGTCCTCGACGACGGCAAGTGGAAGTGCACGGCGCTCACCTCGGCCGCGCTGAACAGTCTCGAGGCCGCGGAGACCGAGCTGCGCGAGATGCGGAGCTCCGGCGCCGTGTTCGGCCTGCTCGACATCGACGACGAGTTCTTCGTCATCCTCCGCCCGGCGCCGTCGGGTACCCGTCTGCTGCTCTCGGACGCCACCGCGGCGCTCGACTACGACATCGCCTCCGATGTGCTCGACGCGCTCAACGTCGAGACCCCGGACCTCGACCCCGACGAGCTCGACGACGTCGATCCGTGGGAGGAGGGCGACCTCAGCCTGCTGGCGGACCTCGGCCTGCCGGAGCCGGTGCTCGGGGTGATCCTCGCCGAGACCGAGCTGTACCCCGACGAGCAGCTGGGCATGATCGCGCAGCGGCTCGGCTTCGCCACCGAACTCTCCTCGGTGCTCGACACCCTGCCCCGGTAGATGTCGCTGCCCAGCGGGGCGAGGGACCGCGACGAGGCGATGATCAGGGCCGCGATCGCCGCCGCCTCCGCAGCGGACTCCGCGGACGTCCCGGTCGGCGCCGTGGTCTTCGATGCGAACGGCGTCGAGCTGGCCAGGGCCGCGAACGCCCGCGAGGCCAACGCCGACCCGACCGCGCACGCCGAGATCCTGGCGCTGCGCGCGGCTGCCCTTGCACACGGCGACGGCTGGCGGCTGGAGGGCGCGACCCTGGCGGTGACCCTGGAACCGTGCACGATGTGCGCGGGGGCGCTGGTGCTGGCCCGGGTCGAGAAGGTCGTGTTCGGGGCCTGGGAGCCCAAGACCGGGGCGGTCGGATCGCTGTGGGACGTCGTCCGCGATCGCAGGCTCACCCATCGCCCGCAGGTGCGCGGCGGCGTGCTGGAGGACGAGTGCGCGGCCCTGCTGGAGGGCTTCTTCCGCGAGCAGCGCTGACCGCCAGGAGGCCCCGGTCAGCTGCCGATTTAGCGCCAGGCCCGGAGTCGGGTAAAGTCACCGGCGGTGGCGTGTCCGAGCGGCCTAAGGAGCACGCCTCGAAAGCGTGTGACGGGTAACCCCCGTCCGAGGGTTCAAATCCCTCCGCCACCGCCAAAGCGCCCCACCTGTTTAATTCAGGTGGGGCGCTTTTTTCATGCTCTGGCCCTTGACCGATGACCCGCGGGCACTGCCTGCCGCACCGCTCCATGCAGTCGCCGTTCGAACGTTGTTCGCTGATGACAACACATAGACATCTCACCGGCCGGCGCCGTTTGATCTAACAACTATCGAAACTGGTGAGCGACTCAGTTCCTCGTTGTGAACGACTTCGGGAGAAATCTCTCACCGAGCATTACCCCAACGGCGATGGTCGCGATGATTGCCGCGTCCCACCACCATGTCCAGTCAGTGAACGCCCACACGAGTGCGCTCGCTATCCCGAGAATTCCAATGATCGTGTCCCATAGCGGGTTTCTCTGCGGCGATCTGGTCACGGTTGACTGTTTGATCTGATTCATCGGCCGGAGCGGACCTGTCATTGTTCACCTCTTCGTCGCATGAGTCGCCTCAGACTGCAGGGTGCGGCTCGCGTCATGCCGGTACGAGATGGCCTCGCCGCCCGACTCGGGTGGGCGGCGAGGCCCCGCCGCTCATGGGAGGGAACGGCGGGGCAGAACGATAGGCGGCTCCGGTCGGGACGCGCCACGATACTCAGCGAATTCTCAGAAAGCGCATTGCGGGCGGCGAACGCCGTTCTCAGGGTGTCGCGTCCGGCGGCGGCAGCTTGTGCCGGCTCAACGCGCCCGACTCCACGCCGATCCGGTGTGAACGTGGGCCTCGCCGCTCTCCACGTCAGCGAGGCCCACGTGCCGCCCGACTCGGGCTAGGGGACGGACGGCAGGCAGGGACGGTAGGCGACTCGGCGTCGGGCTCGCCACGATACTCAGCGAACTCTCAGAAAATGCCCTCCGGCGGGGCCGGTGACGCGTGGCAGACGGAGTCCCGGCTACCGCTCGGCTTCGTCCACGGCGGACGCGATCAGCCCGGACAACTCGGCGCCGACGCGGTCGAGGGCCTGCACGCTGCGCTGCGCCCTTGCCACCAGCAGCGCGCCCTCGATGGCGGTGACGGCGGTGGTCGCCAGGGACTCGGCGCGGGCCGCGGGCACGCCGCGCTCGGCGAGGGCCGCCGCGATGGCCTCCTCCCAGCTGGTGAAGGTCTCGCCTGCGATCGCCCGCGCGGCCGCGAAGTCCCCGCTCTCCAGGGCGCCCGCGGCCACCGGGCAGCCCGACCGGAAGTCCGAGTCCAGCAGCCGCCGCCGGAACATGTCGATGAGCCGCGTCAGGGTCTCGGACGGTCCGCCCTGCGCGAGGCCCGACTCGATCAGCGTCCCCATCAGGCCGCCCGCCGTGCGCGTGGCCTCCTCGGCCAGCTGGGTCTTGCCGCCGGGGAAGTGGTGGTAGATCGACCCGCGCGGGGCCTCGGCGCGCTCGATGACATCCGCGAAGGAGGTCGCGTCGATTCCCCGCTCGCGGAAGAGGGCGATGGCGCTCGTGAGCATCCGGTCGCGGGCGGTGGGGCGTTGTGTCACGTGCTCGTTCTCCCTTGCTGCCTATGCCGGTCAGCATAGTTCGGCGGCCGCGTCGGCCGGGGCCGTCACGGGCAGACGCCCGCCTCGACGTTGACTGTTACCTGGCGTCATATGTACTGTCGGCCATCGAGATGTGTCGCACGGCACAGTCGCGGGCCCTCGAGCGAAAGCGAACGTCCATGTACTGGTTCGACCTCGACCCGATCGACGACTCCTACTTCGAGACCGCGGATTTCGTCTACACCTACGGCATGGACCTGCGCGCGGGGGCGGACGAGGTGTGGCGGGGGTTGACCGGCGCCGAGCCGCTGTCGTGGTGCCGGCTGCTCGACGTGCACTACACCTCGGCGGCCCCCCACAGCGCGGCGACGACCAGGGTCGCCAAGGTGGCGGGCGGCGCCATGCAGCTGCGCGAGCAGTTCTACGTCTGGAACGAGGAGCAACGGCGGCACGCGTTCTACGTGGAACAGGCCAACGTCCCGCTGTTCCGGTCGTTCGCCGAGGACTACCGGGTCGAGCCGACGCCGACGGGCTGCCGATTCGTCTGGACCTTCGCGTTCACCCCGCGTCGCGGCTTCGGGCTCCCGGTCCGGCTCGCGCTTCCGGTGAACAAGGCGCTGTTCGCGAGCTTCGTGCGGGACACCCGCAAGCACTTCGGCGCGGTGAACTGACACCCTGCGGAGCGCGATGGCGGCCAGTACTGTCCCTGCCATGAGCAGACGCTGGTGGATAGTCGGCGCGATCGCGGTCGTCGCGGTGCTCGCCCTCGTCGCGGGGCCGTGGGTGTACGGCACCTGGATCGCCGAGGACGACGCCCCCGCCGCCTCGGTGTCCACCTCCGGCGCGAAGCCCGCGATCGGGGACGTGAACGGGCGGTGGGTGGTCGACGCGGGCATCCCGCCGAACGAGACCGCCGCCGGCTACACGGTGCACGAGATCCTCAACGGAGCCAGCGTCACCGTGGTCGGCACCACCGGGGAGGTGAGTGGCTCGGCGACCGTCGAGGCCGACAAGCTGACGGCGGGCGAGATCACCGTGCAGGTCGCATCGATCGCCACCGACGACCCCCGTCGCGACGGGCAGTTCGACGGAAACGTGATGTCGACCAGTCAATTCCCCACCGCCACCTTCGTCGTCGACGGCCCGGTGGATCTGTCCGGCCTGCCGAGCGACGGCACCACCGGAACCGTCACCGCGACAGGGACCCTCACGATCAAGGGGGTCGCGCGGCCGGTGACCGTCGATGTCGAGGTGCTCCGGTCGGGCGATGCGCTGGTCGCCTCGGGCAGCATCCCGGTCACGTGGACCGACTTCGGTGTGCAGCCCCCGTCCCTCGGGTTCGTCACGGTCGACGAGTCGGGGACCGTCGACTTCCTGGTCAGCCTGCGGCGGGCCTGAGCGAGCGGGACTCGAGGCCGACCGCGACGGCCAGCGCCGCCAGCGCGCCCAGGTCCACCGCCCGCACCCGCGACGACTGCGGGTTCGTCGGTCCCACCGCCGCGGTCAGCGCTACATAGCTGCCCATGCTCGTCGCGGCGGCGGCGACGGTGGGGACCCGGATCGACGGTACGAACGTGCCCGCCAGCACTCCGCCGCCGACGATCGCCAGCAGCGCAGCGCGGTGCCGCAGCAGCAGTTCCAGGTCGGCGTCGGCCACCCGCACGCCGTAGAGGGACTCGACCCGCGACGCCGACAGCGCCGCGGCGCCGGGCGCCAGGTTGACCAGTCCGACCCCGACCAACAATGCCCGTGCGATCCGATCGGCCCACATGGTTGCCCCTTCCGTGGTGGTTGTTGTGTCAGCATGGCGGTTGTGGACCGGTCGCCGCTTCCAGAAACGTGCGCTGTCGCCCCGGCGTCCGCGCTGTGGGTCGGGTACGGGCACGCCGTCTACCTCGGGCCCTCGCTGCGGTTGGACCCGCACTCGACGGCGGTGTACTGCCTGGCGGTCGGCGTGGACGCGCCGCTGATCCTGCGGGTGGACGGGAGCGCCGACGCGGTGCTCCGATCGGTGCTCGTCCCGCCGCGGACGACGCACCAGATCGTCGCGACGGGGGAGCGAATGTTGTTCTGCTACTTCGACCCCGGCTCGGCGCGGGCGGACGGCTGCCTCGAGCGGATGGCGGCGGCGGAGAGCGGGTTCGGGAGCGGGCACCGGGCCGAAGCGGAGTTGGTCGGGCTGTGCGGAGGCCCGGTCCTCGACGCAGGCGGCATCCTGGACGCGGCGTCCGGCCCGATCCGCGGTCCGGTCGACGAGCGGATCGGTGGGGTGATCCGGACGATCCGCGCGCAGCCGGGGGCGCCGGTCACCGCGGCGGAGTTCGCCCGCGACACGCACCTGTCGACGCCGTACTTCCTCCGGCTGTTCGCCGCGGAGACCGGGACCAGCTTCCGGCGCTACCGGCTGTGGGCCCGGATGCTGCACGTCGCGACGGCGGTGTCGAAGGGCTCGGACCTCACCAGCGCCGCCGTCGACGCCGGCTTCGCGACCCCCTCGCATTTCAGCGACGCGTTCCATCGGATGTTCGGTCTGACCGCGACCACGCTGCTGAGCGGCGGGGTGGAGATCGTGGTCGACGGACCCTGATCGTCAGGGCGTCAGGTCGCGTCCCCAGGGCCGCAGCGCTGTCCGTCATGCTCGCCTCGCTTGTTCTGGACCACCAAGACCGCGATCTGTGTGCGCGAGGAAAGCCCCAGTTTGGCCAGGATGTGTTCCACGTGCCCGTTCACCGTGCGTTTCGAGATGGCCAGTCGATCGGCAATGTCCTTGTTGGTCAGGCTATCGGCGATCAGATCGGCGACCTCGCGTTCACGTTCGGTCAGACCGGCCAGGTGTCGAGCGGCCGGGGTCTCCTCGTGTGATTGCTCTCTCAGGGCAAAGGCGATCGCTCCGCCGAAGTCCAACGCGCCGCCCTCGCGGTAGGCAGCCTCGTATCCTGGCACGCCGAGTGACCCACTGACGTTCCGCGTGAACTCGTCCGGATGGACATGGAGGTCGGGGAAGCGCACCGTGACGGTGCCTGCGGCACGGCCGAGCGCATCGGAGGCTCCCATCAGCACGGCGGCCCGCCGTGGTTCGTGCTGCTCGCTGGCTATCCAGGCCAGTTGCTGCAGACATGTCACCGCCGAGCCCGGGTCCTCTCCCGCCCGCATCAACCGAAGCGCCTCTTCGAGACATTTCACCGCGCGATCGTTGTCACCCTGACCCCGCACGGCAGTTGCGATCGACAACAGCGCATACGACCGGTACACCGTCCCGCCGTGCGCCTCATTGGCGGCAAGAACCTGCTCGTGGCAGGCGACAGCCTCTGCGACCTGGCCGCGTGCCTGGCGAGCCAAACCGAGCACCAACAGCGCCTCGACGAGCCGTCTGAAGTCCCCGCGCGCCCTCGAGATTTCGATGGCCTCTTCCAGGGGTGCCAGGTCTCGATCGATCTCACCCCGGTGGAGCGCGATGAACGTCTCGATGATCACGGCGTCGACGTGCAGGATCGGGTCTTCTCGCCGTGCATCGAGGGCGCGGCCTTCCTCGAGTCGAGCGGTCGCGGCCTCCAGGTCCCCCTGGGTTGCGGCCAGGATGGAGGCGTTGTACAGCGCGTTGGCCCGGTGGAGGGAGGACTCATCGGATGTCCGAGCCAGAGCTCGGTCGAGCCACAACCGCCCCTCGCTGAGGAGCCCACGGGAGAGCCAGAACTTGCCCATGGCCGCGGCGATCCGAAGCGCGCTCTCGCCGGACTCGGACAGGCTGAAGTCGAGGGCCTCGCGCAGATTCGGCAGGTCCCGGGCGAGGCGTGCGGTCCAATCGAGCTGGTCCGGACCGCTCCACGCGGCGTCCGCCTCCAGTGCCAACTGCAGGTACCAGTCCAGGTGTCGCCGTCGCAGGGCCAGACGCTGGCCGGCGTCGTCGAGCTTCTCGCGGCCGAAGTCCCGCACGGTTTCCAGCAATCGGAAGCGAACCCCACCGCCCGATTGCTCACGGATCAGGATCGACTTGTCGACCAGAGAGGCCAGGGTGTCGACCAGATCCTGCTCAGCCCCTTCCTCGGCGCACACGGCCTCTGCCGTATCGAGGTCGAGACTGCCTGCGAACACCGACAGCCGAGCCCACAATTGTTGTTCGGCGGGGGTGCACAGGTCGTAACTCCAGCCGATGCACCATAGGAGGGTCTGCTGCCTGGTCGGGGCGTTCCTGCGGCTGCGGGTCAGCAGGGTGTATCGGTCGGTGAGCCGCTGGAGGATCTGCTCGGGTGAGAGCACCTTCAGTCGCGCCACCGCCAGCTCGATCGCCAACGGCAGCCCCTCCAACCGGGTGCAGACCTGTGCGACGGCGTTGACGTTGTCGCCGGTGAGTTCGAAATCCGGGAGCACGAACGAAGCCCGTTCGGCGAACAGCGACACGGCATCGAAATGACCCGAGTTCCGAAGTGAGAGTGGGTGGTCCGCTGGTGGCGTCGTCAGGGGGTCGACCCGGACCACGGACTCACCGCCGATGGTGAGCGGTTCCCTGCTGGTGGCGAGGATGTGGAGATTCGGGCAGGTCGTCAACAGCTTCTTGGCGAGCTCGGCCACGGACGCGATCAGCTGCTCGCAGTTGTCGAGGATGAGCAGTCCCGTGCTCGGGTGCAGGACCTCGACGAGCACCTCGAGCAACGGGCGGGCCGAGCGATTGTTCACCCCGACGCTGGTGGCGACCAGCTCGACCACCAACGTCGGATCGCGCAGCTCGCCGAGTTCGACCAGCCACACCCCATCGGGATAGGCCCTCCGCTCCGCCTCGGCCGCACTCAGGGCGAGCCTGGTCTTCCCGACCCCCCCGATGCCGGTCAACGTCACCAGCCGAGAGGCCGACAGGGCTCTGCGTACCTCGGACAGCTCGGCCTTGCGGCCCACGAAGGTTGTCAGCTCCACCGGCAGAGTTTCCACGCTCACAGGAGGCCCGTTTCTGCAGAATCCACGTCAACGACCATCCAGCAAGTATCGACCACCGGTCAAGGAAGTGCCGTTGCTGCACCAGCGCCGCTGGAGGGCATCTCGGCCTGCAAGCGAGCGGCAGGTGTGTCCTGGTTTCCCTACGGCGTCCACCCCGGCGGGCCGAACACGTACCCGAACCGCTCCCGCCACGACCCGGCGGCGCGCACGTCGCGGCCGATGGCGGCGTACTCGTGCCCCTGAAGCGTGAGGATGTTGTGGGTGCGCACCGGGGTGGTCAGCCCGTAGGTGGGGCGGTGCGTCTCGGGAGTGAAGGTGCCGAAGATGCGGTCCCAGACGATCAGGATTCCGGCGTAGTTCTTGTCGAGATACTCGGGGTCGCACCCGTGATGCACCCGGTGGTGCGACGGCGTGTTGAACACCAGCTCGAACGGCCGGGGCAGCCGGTCCACCCGCTCGGTGTGCACGAAGAACTGGTACACCAGGTTGACCGAGAACCCGACGAACACCATCCACGGCGGGATCCCGATGAGCGGCAACGGGATCCACATCAGGATCTCGCCGCTGTTGTTCCACTTCTGTCGCAGCGCGGTGGCGAAGTTGAAGTACTCGCTGGAATGGTGCGCCTGGTGCGTGGCCCACACGATCCGGGTGCGGTGGGCGATCCGGTGGTACCAGTAGAACAACAGGTCGACGCCGACGATCAGGATCGCCCAGGTGTACCAGGCGTCCACCGGCAGATGCCACGGTGCCAGATACGCGTAGATCGCCGCGTACCCGACCAGGGCGAGGGCCTTCCATGCCGCGCTGGTCAGCACGGACACCGCGCCCATCGAGATGCTGGTCCGCGCGTCCACGGCGTCGTAGCCGCCGCGCGGGGGATGAGCCCGCCCGTCCGCGCCGAAGTCGGGCGCGGCGAGGTACCGGGCCGCCGTCCATTCCAGGGCGAGGAACAGGACAAAGAAGGGAATGGCGAACGCGACCGGGTCGCGCAACGGCCTCGGCAGCGAGTTCCACCATTCCGGCAGGGATTCCCACATGTAGAGCAGTGTGACCGGCGACACGGGGCCCTGTCACCGGATGTTCACCCCCCGTGATGCGGGCGCCGACATTTGCATCCACAATGACCGGGTGAAACGCACTGTGACCGCCCTCGCACTCGGGGCCACTCTCCTTCTTGCCGGCTGCAGCTCCGAGGACACCTCGTCCGCGGCCGAGGCCTCCGCCGCTCCCACCGCCACCTGCCCCGGCGACGCCAGCGCCGACGACCCCACCGCCACCGTGATCGCGAAGTCCGCGGCGCTGCCCGCAGGCGTCACCGTCGACGGTGCCGTCACCAAGCTGAACAGCGGACAGACCCCGTCGACCGTGGATCTCACAGTCCGGGTCTGCGCGAGCGACCTCGACGGCGACGCGCTCAAGGACACCGCCTCCGCGATCGCCGTGACCGCCAAGCCGTCGCTGCTCGGATCCATGATCGGGGTGCTGACCGTCACGGAGGTCGGCGGAGACACCGTCCACACGACCAACTTCCAGGGCGAGAACTGGGATCCGGCACAGCCGGCCGACAGCCACAGGGCCGCCTGGGCAAGCTAGTCCCTTCGACAACGAGCAGGGCCCGCCCATTCCGTGCTGACGGAAAGGGCGGGCCCTGTGTCGTTCCCGGCTCGGCGGGGTCAGACCCGCGCGGGCTCCAGATCCTCGTCGGGGCGGCTTGCGGTGACGGCGTCACCGTGCCCCGGCCACCAGGCCTTGTGGCCGAGCAGCGCGGTGATCGAGGGCACCAGGAACATCGACATCACGAACGACGAGAGCAGGATGCCCAGGGCGACAGCGAATCCCATCTCGGTCATGAAGGCGATCCCGGACAGCAGCATCGACCCGAAGGTGCCCGCGAGGATGATGCCGGCGGCGCCCACCGACGGCCCGCCGTGTGCGATGGCCAATCGGGCTGCCTCCCTTGGGCTTCGGCCCTCGCGTGCCTCTTCCCGGAGTCGCGCGATCATCAGGATGTTGTAGTCCGTCCCGATCGCCACCACGAACAGATACAGCATGATCGGCAGCGAGAACGAGATGCCGGGCCGATCGCCGACCACGGTGAACAGGAACGCGGTCGCGCCCATGGTGGAGAAGAACACCAGCACCACCGACGCCATCAGGTAGAGCGGTGCCACCAGCGAACGCAGCAGCAGGCCCAGGATCAGCGCGATCAGCACGCCCGCGACCGGGAAGATCACCGACAGGTCGCGGTTGTTCGCGTCGCGGATGTCCGTGAACGCCGCGGTCGGCCCGCCGACCAGCACCTCCGTGCCCTCCGGCGCGGCGGCGTGCGCGGCCTCGCGCAGCGGGTCGATCGCGTCGAGCGCCTGGTTGGACTGCGGGCTGTACTCCAGCAGCAGGTTGATCTGCGCGGTGCTGCCGTCCTTGGAGACGAGTGCGAGGCCGCCCTGTTCGTTCGCCGGCATGGCGCCGCCGATGCCGGTGGAGGTGGTCAGTTCCTGCGCCACCCGCTCCACCTCGGCCGGGTCCAACGGGGTGCCGTTCGTGGAGTGCAGGTACACCAGCGTCGGGTTGAGTGCGCCCGCGGGGAAGCCGGACTGCAGGTCCTTGATGCCGCGTGCCGACTCCGTGGTGGACGGCAGCTGACCGAGCTGGTCGTAGTCCGTCTTGAAGCCGAACATGCCGAGCGCCATCACGACGAGCAGCCCGCCGGAGACGAGCGCCACGACGCCGGGGCGGCGGCCGGTGAACGCGCCGAGCTTGGCGAAGACGGTGCCCTTGGGCTCCTTCTGCCACGACTTCGACGGCCAGAACACCTTGGTGCCGATCAGCGACACGATCGCGGGGATCAGCGTCAACGAGGCCAGCGCCATGATGCCGACGCCGATGGCCAGGCCGGGGCCGAGGCTGCGGAACGCGCCGAAGATCGCGAGCAGCAGCGCACAGAACGCCACGATGATGGCGCCCGCAGCGGAGGCGATGACCTCGCCGACCCGCTCGACCGCATGGATCAGCGCGGTGGTCTTCTCCTCGCCCGCTCGCAGCCGCTCACGGAAGCGGAACAGCAGGAACAGGATGTAGTCGGTGCCGACGCCGAACAGCACGACGGTCAGGATGATCTGCAGCGACTGGTCGACCTGCAGGCCGGTGCCCTTCGCGACCAGGGCGATGATGCCGGGCGCGATGGACGAGACGATGCCGACCGAGACGATCGGCAGCAGGGCCGCGACGGGACTGCGGTAGATGACCAGCAGCAGCCCGATGATCAGCAGGACCGTGACGATGCCGATGATCGCCTCGGCGTTCTTGAACGCCTCCTCGTTGTCGACCATGAGGGCGGCGTCACCGGTGACCGACATCCGCAGGCCACTGTCCGCGAGGTTCTCCCCACCGACCTTGCGGATCTCCTTGACTGCCTCACCGACCGGCTTCTCGTCGGGCAGGCCCTGGAGCCCGACGCTGACCAGCTGGACTTCCTTGTTCTCGGCGAGCGCCTGCGGTCCGGTCTCGGCGCCGACGACCCGTTCGATACCGGTCGCGTTGATCGCGCCTGCCAGGCCCTCGATCTTGGCCTGGTCCTCCGCCGAGAGCGGCTGCCCGTCCTCGCGTTTGATCACGATGGTCGCCGTGGCGTCCTCGGACTTACCGAACTGCTCCTCGGCGAGGTGCTGTGCCTGAATTGACTCGTAGGTGTCCGGCAGGAATCCGGACTGCTCCTTGTTGAGCACGTCGGTCAGCGTTGGCGCGAGCGCCACGACCGCGACGGCGGCGATGATCCACGCCGCAATGATCTTCCATGGATTGTGTACAACGAATCGAGCAAGTTTCCCGAACATGTGCCCCTCCACACCGCGTTCTGCAAGTTTGCCTACCGTGCGGTAGGTAGACTACGCACCCACGTGGGTGACCGACAACTGGAATGATTCGTCGCCGCGCTGTGCGGGGCCTTAAGGTGCCGGTGTGTTCGGACCGGACCGAAGGAGAGGTGGTCGACGATGGGCGCGCGAGATACCAGGTCGGCCATCAGGGAGGCCGCGCTTCGACAGTTCATCGCCAAGGGCGTCGAGCAGACCAGCCTGAGGGAGATCGCCGACGAGGTCGGCATCACCAAGGCCTCGCTCTACTACCACTACACCTCCAAGGCCGACTTGCTCCTGGCCATCGTGACCCCGATCCTGTTCGTCATGCGCGACGTCGCCGACGCGCTCGATCAGGCGCCGCACACCGCGGATGGCATCCGGGAGGTGTTGCGCCGCTACCTGATCGGGTTGCTCAATCATCGTGATGAGGGATCGCTGTTCGTCAGGGACGCCTCGGCGATGAGCGCAACCCTCGGCCCGATCCTGCCCGAACTGATCGAGATCACCCGGCGGATCAACATCTGGTTGGCGGGCCCGGACGCCCCCGCGGAGTCCACGATCCGCGCGGTCGCGGCGCTGGAGGTGCTCAACACGGCGCTGTCGGCGAACCTGGCGGTGCCGGACGCCGACGACGAGGAGCTCGGGCGGGTGCTGCTCGACGCGGCGATGGGCGTGCTGCGGCTGTAGGTCCGGCCGACCGCAGACGCCCCCGACCGCCCGTCACACCGAGATCAGCGCCCGCTCACCCGCCAGCAGGCCCCGGCGCGCCAGGATCGGCCGCACCCCCTCGCCGAACCAGTACGCCTCCTCCAGGTGCGGGTACCCGGACAGCACGAACTCGTCCAGCCCCAGCGAGTGGTACTCCTCGATCCGGTCCGCGACCTCCTCGTGGCTGCCGACCAGCGCGGTGCCCGCCCCGCCGCGGACCAGCCCGATGCCGGCCCACAGGTTCGGGGAGATCTCCAGCGACGAGGTGCTGCCGCCGTGCAGGGCCGCCATCCGCCGCTGTCCCTCCGACTCGGACCGCGCGAACCGGGCGCTGGCCTCGGCGACGGCGCCGGGGTCGAGGCCGGCGAGCATCGCGTCGGCGACCGCCCACGCCTGACTCGAGGTGTCGCGGGTGATCACGTGCAGCCTGATGCCGAACCGGATCGTGCGCCCGGCCCGTTCGGCGTGCTCGCGGACCGCGGCGATCTTCGCGGCCACCTGTGCCGGCGGCTCGCCCCAGGTGAGGTACACGTCGGCGTGCCCCGCCGCCACCGGCAGTGCCGCCGCGGAGGAGCCGCCGAAATAGATGGGCGGCACCGGGTTCGGCGGCGCCGAGGTGGTCGCGCCGACCAGCTTGTAGTGCTCGCCGTCGAAGTCGAACGGGGCCTCGCCCCACGTCCCGCGCAGGGCCTGCAGGAACTCGGCGGTGCGGGCGTAGCGCTGGTCCTTGGTCAGCCAGTCGCCGTAACTCTGCTGCTCCTGCGAGTCGCCCCCGGTCACCACGTTGAGCAGCAGTCGCCCGCCGGACAGGCGCTGGTAGCTCGCGGCCATCTGCGCGGCCAGCGTCGGCGAGATGACCCCGGGCCGGAACGCGACCAGGAACTTGAGCCGCTCGGTCAGCGGGATCAGCGCGGCGGTGGTCAGCCAGGCGTCCTCGCAGTGCGTCCCGGTCGGGGTGAGCACGCCGGTGAACCCGGCCTGCTCGGCGGCGCGGGCGACCTGGGTCAGGTACTCGAGGGTCGGGGCCCGGTTCCCGGCCGTCCTTGGATCGGCTGTGGAGGAGTTCGAGTTGTCCACGATGCCGCGGCCGTCGCCGGCGGTGGGCAGGAACCAGTGCAGGTCGATGCTCATGAAGGGTGCTCCGAGATGTCTGTGCGGCGGGCGGCGCCTGCCGGTCGACCGGCAGGTGGGGCCCGGTCGGGGGAAGGGGAGCGGGGTGGATCGCTACCGACAGAGCGCGGCGGCAACGCGCAGGAGGTCGACGTGGCGTCGCACCGTGAGCGCAGGGTTGCCGGACATGCGTCCAGGCTGGCAGTGCCGTACGCGGCCTGTCAACTGCGCTTGCCCAATTTCATACCGTGATGGTAGGAATCAACCGCCGGACGGACCGGTGAGGCGAGGGGGAAGCCGTGCACATCACCGCGAAGGTGGACTACGCCGTGCGCACCCTGGTCGAACTGGCCGCGGCGGGGGAGTCGCACGCGAAGGCGGAGTACCTCGCGAACGCGCAGACGATCCCGCACAAGTTCCTCGAGGCCGTCCTCGGCGACCTGCGCCGGGCGGGCATGGTGCACAGCAGGCGGGGCCCGGACGGCGGGTACTGGCTGGCCCGGCCCGCCGCCGAGATCACCGTCGCCGACGTGATCCGAGCCGTGGAGGGCCCGCTGGCCTCGGTGCGCGGCCAGCGCCCCGAGGAGGTGCACTACGACGGGCCCGCCGCCCCACTGCTCGACGTGTGGATCGCGGTACGGGTGAACCTGCGGGCCGTCCTGGAGGGCGTCACCGTCGCCGACATCGCCGGGGGCAGCCTGCCCGGATTCGTCGAGCGGCTCACGGCCGACCCGGAGGCATGGCGGAGGCGCTGAGCTGCGGGTTCGCCCGGTGTATGCCGCCGATCGCGGCGGCCGATTGGTAGCCTCGAGGTCTATGTTGTACTCACTGCTGCGCACCTACCTGCGTCCATACGGGGGTGACCTGGCGGGTGTCGTTGCGCTCCAGTTGATCTCGACCCTGACCACGCTGTATCTGCCGAGCCTCAACGCCGAGATCATCGACGACGGCGTCGCCAAGGGCGATACCGGTGTGGTGCTCTCCACCGGCGGCACGATGCTGCTCATCACCTGCCTACAGGTCGCGTGCAGCATCGGCGCCGTGTACTTCGGCGCCCGCGCCGCGATGGGCATGGGCCGTGACCTGCGCGGCGCGGTCGTGCACCAGGTCGGCCGCTTCTCCGCGCGTGAGGTCGGCTACTTCGGGGCGCCCTCGCTGATCACCCGCAGCACGAACGACGTCCAGCAGATCCAGATGGTGGTGGTGATCAGCTGCACCATCCTGGTGGCGGCACCGATCATGGGCATCGGCGGCATCGTCATGTCGATCCGTCAGTCGCAGGGCCTGGCCTGGGTGCTCGCCGTCGCGGTCCCGCTGCTCGGCGTGGCGATGTACCTGGTGATCTCGAAGATGGTGCCGCAGTTCCGGCTGATGCAGTCGCGCATCGACGCCATCAACCGGGTCCTGCGCGAACAGATCACCGGCATCCGGGTGGTCCGGGCGTTCGTCCGTGAATCGCACGAGATGCGGCGTTTCGGCGCGGCCAACGAGGACCTGGCAGGCACCGCGTTGCGGGTCGGCAAGCTGATGGCGCTGATGCTCCCGATGGTGATGCTCATCGCGAACGTCACCAGCGTCGTGGTGCTCTGGCTCGGCGGCCACCTGATCGACAAGGGCTCCATGCAGATCGGCTCGCTCACCGCGGTGCTCTCCTACATCATGCAGATCCTCATGGCGGTGATGATGGTGACCGTCATCGCCGTGATCCTGCCGCGCGCCTCGGTGTGTGCCGAGCGGCTCACCGAGGTCCTCGACACCGAGCCCTCGGTGCAGGCCTCGCCGAAGCCGCTCACCAGCTGGCGCGAGCGCGGCATCGTCGAGATGCGCGGGGCGACCTTCGCCTTCCCCGGCGCCGAGGCGCCGGTGCTGCGGAACGTCAGCTTCCTGGCAGAACCCGGGATGACCACCGCCATCATCGGTGGCACCGGATCCGGCAAGTCCACCCTGCTCAACCTGATCCCGCGGCTGATCGACGTCACCGGCGGCGAGGTCCGCGTCGGGGCCGCCGACGTCCGGGTCATCGACCCCGACCAGCTGCGTTCCTCGATCGGCCTGGTCCCGCAGAAGCCGTATCTGTTCTCCGGGACGGTGGCCAGCAACCTGCGGTACGGCAGGCCGGACGCGACGGACGCCCAGCTGTGG
This sequence comes from Rhodococcus sp. NPDC055112, assembly GCF_053607505.1. Lineage (NCBI taxonomy): Bacteria > Bacillati > Actinomycetota > Actinomycetes > Mycobacteriales > Nocardiaceae > Rhodococcus > Rhodococcus sp. NPDC055112. Next base: position 35,014 of record NZ_JBSGTR010000017.1, on the reverse strand, counting down.
CGATGTCTGGAGATCGCGCAGGCCGCCGACTTCGTCCGGGCCATGCCGGGCGGCCTCGAGTCCCCGATCGCGCAGGGCGGCGCCACGGTCTCCGGCGGTCAGCGGCAGCGGCTGGCGATCGCAAGGGCCCTGGTCCGGGAACCGGAGATCTACCTGTTCGACGACTCGTTCTCCGCGCTGGACCTGAGCACCGACGCCCGGCTGCGGGCCGCGATGGCGCCGGTCACCAGGGACGCCTGCGTGATCATCGTCGCGCAGCGGGTCTCGACCATCATCGAGGCCGACCAGATCATCGTGCTCGAGGACGGTGCCGTCGTCGGGATAGGCACCCACGCCGAGCTCGTGGACCGATGTCAGACCTACGCGGAGATCGTCGCGTCCCAGCTCGCCGCGCAGGCGGCGTCGTGAGCGCCATGCGCGGCCCGATGGCCGCCGCGGGCCCGCCGTCGAAGAAGCCGATGGACTTCGGTCCGTCCGCGCGGCGTCTGCTGAGGCGCCTGTCCCCGGACAAGTTCGCGGTCGGGCTGGTCCTCGCCCTGGCTGCGATGAGCGTGGTGCTCAGCGTGGTGGCCCCGAAGATCCTCGGGCACGCCACCAACATCATCTTCGACGGTGTCGTCGGCAGGCAGCTGCCAGCGGGCCTCACCAAGGACCAGGCCGTCGACGAGCTGCGGGCACAGGGGCAGAACACCTTTGCGGACATGGTGTCCTCGATGGACGTGGTGCCGGGCACCGGGATCGACTTCGGCGCGCTTGGCCGGGTGCTCGCCGTCGTGCTCGTGATCTACCTGGCGGCCTCGCTGTTCAGCTGGGTGCAGGGCTACGTGCTCAACATCGTGGTGCAGCGCACCATCATGCGGCTGCGCGCGGACGTCGAGGAGAAGATCCACCGGCTGCCGTTGCGCTACTTCGACACCAACCCCCGCGGCGACCTGCTCAGTCGCGTCACCAATGACATCGACAACATCGCCCAGACCGTCCAGCAGACGATCAGCCAGCTGCTGACGTCCGTGCTCTCGGTGATCGGCATCCTGGCCATGATGCTGTGGATCTCACCGCTGCTGGCGATGGTCGCGGTGGCGACCGTGCCGCTGTCGGTGCTGGCGACCACGCTGATCGCGAAGCGGTCGCAGAAGCACTTCGTGGCGCAGTGGACCACCACCGGCGCGCTGAACGCGCAGATCGAGGAGTCCTTCACCGGGCACGAGCTGGTGACCGCATTCGGCCGCCAGCGCGAGGTCGGGGCCGCCTTCGACGAGCGGAACGAGCAGCTCTACCAGTCCGGTTTCCATGCGCAGTTCATCTCGGGCATGGTGATGCCCGCGATCAACTTCCTCGGCAACCTCAACTACGTGGCCGTCGCGGTGGTCGGCGGCATGCGGGTGGCGTCCGGGTCGATGAGCCTCGGCGACGTGCAGGCCTTCATCCAGTACTCACGTCAGTTCACCCAGCCGCTCACTCAGATCGGTGCCATGACCAACCTGATGCAGTCCGGCGTCGCGTCCGCCGAGCGGGTCTTCGCGCTCCTCGACGAGGACGAGCAGTCGCCGGATCCCGCGTCGCCCACCACGCCGGTGGTCCGCCGCGGTCACGTCGAGTTCGAGAACGTGTCGTTCCGCTACAAGGAGGAGCAGCCCCTCATCGAGAACCTGTCGCTCACCGCCGAGCCGGGACACATGGTGGCGATCGTGGGACCGACCGGGGCAGGCAAGACCACCCTGGTGAACCTGATCATGCGGTTCTACGAGGTGGACTCCGGGCGAATCAGGTTGGACGGCACCGACATCACCACCATGACGCGCGACGACCTGAGGTCCCGTATCGGGATGGTGCTGCAGGACACCTGGTTGTTCGGCGGCACCATCCGGGAGAACATCGCCTACGGTCACCCGGACGCCACCGAGGCACAGATTCGCGAGGCGGCCCGGATGAGCTACGTGGACCGTTTCGTGCACTCGCTGCCTGCGGGATACGACACCGTCATCGACGAGGAGGGCGGCAATGTCAGCGCAGGCGAGAAGCAGCTCATCACGATCGCGCGGGCGTTCCTCTCGCAACCGTCGATCCTGATCCTCGACGAGGCCACCAGTTCGGTGGACACCCGCACCGAGCTACTCGTCCAGCACGCCACCGCGGCGCTGCGCAGCGACCGGACGAGTTTCGTCATCGCGCACCGACTCTCGACCATCCGCGACGCGCACCTGATCGTGGTGATGGAGGAGGGCCACATCGTCGAGCAGGGCACCCACGAGGAACTGCTCTCCCGGCGTGGGGCGTACTTCGAGCTCTACAACAGCCAGTTCGTCGGACCGGCCGAGGCGGCCGTGTGAACGGGCTGATTGGATGACACGGTGAGCCAACCCTTCTTCACCCTCGGCACCCGGCTGCCGGGCCGCCTTGGCCGTACCGGCACCATCCACACTCCGCACGGTGAGATCCAGACCCCGGCGTTCATCGCGGTCGGTACCAACGCCACCGTCAAGGCTGTGCTGCCGGAAACGATGAAAGAACTTGGCACGCAGGCTGTTCTGGCGAATGCCTATCACCTGTACCTGCAGCCGGGGCCGGACATCGTGGACGAGGCGGGCGGTCTTGGCCGGTTCATGAACTGGCCCGGTCCGACGTTCACCGACAGCGGCGGGTTCCAGGTGATGTCGCTGGGCGTCGGCTTCAAGAAGGTGCTCTCGATGGACTCCGTCGGGGTCCAGTCCGACGACGTGATCGCCGTCGGCAAGGAGCGGCTCGCGCACGTCGACGACGACGGGGTGACCTTCAAGTCGCACAGGGACGGCTCCCGGCACCGGTTCACGCCGGAGATCTCGATGAGCATCCAGCACCGGCTCGGCGCGGACATCATCTTCGCGTTCGACGAGTTGACCACCCTGTTCAACACCCGTGGCTACCAGGAGGAGTCGGTCGACCGCACCCAGGCGTGGGCGGTGCGGTGCATCGCCGAGCACGAGCGTCTGACCGCCGAGCGCAGCCACCGCCCGTATCAGGCGCTGTTCGGTGTCGTGCAGGGCGCGCAGTACGAGGACCTGCGCAGGAAGGCCTGCCGGGGGCTGGAGTCGATCGTCGGCGAGACCGGCAACGGCTTCGACGGTTACGGGATCGGCGGGGCGCTGGAGAAGCAGAACCTCGGGACCATCGTGCGGTGGTGCAACGAGGAGCTGCCCGAGCACAAGCCGCGGCACCTGCTGGGCATCAGCGAGCCGGACGACCTGTTCGTCGCCATCGAGAACGGGGCCGACACGTTCGACTGCGTGAATCCGTCACGGGTGGCGCGAAATGCCGCGATTTACACGACCACCGGACGGTTCAACATCAACACGAGCCGTTTCCGGCGCGATTACAACCCGATCGACGACGAGTGCGACTGCTACACCTGCAAGAACTATTCGCGGGCGTATCTGCACCACCTGTTCAAATCGAAAGAAATGCTGTCGTCGACCCTCGCGACCATTCACAACGAACGATTCACCATCCGGTTGGTGGACCGGATCCGGGAGAGCATCGACGGCGGCTACTTCGACGATCTGAAGTCGGAGACGTTGGGACGGTTCTACGCCACCAGCCGCGTCTAGCCCGGCGTGCCCGCTCCGGCGAGCGAGTCGATCCAGCGTTCCAGTCGCAGGCCCTCGGCTGCCATGAGCTCGGGGTCCCGGAACGTGTTGGTGAGCAGAGAAATGCCCTGGTAGGCGGCGATCAAGGCGATCGCGAGCTCGCGGGAGTCGTGGCGGCCCATCGACCGGAACTGCTGCTCGGCCCAGTCGACCAGGTGACGCATGACCTCGGCGGCGTCGCGGTCCAGTCCGTCGGTGCGCTTGTCGAGTTCCGATGACAGGGTGCCGAACGGGCAGCCGTATCGCGCGGCGACCTCACGCTGTTCCGTCCATCCGCGCACCAGCGCCTTGAGGCGCTCCTGTGGAGTGGGGTGCGCGTCGAGCGCGGCGATCAACGCCTCGAGACGCTGTGCGTGCGCGCCGATCGCCGCCCCGACCAGTTCGTCCTTGGTCTTGAAGTAGTAGTACACGTTGCCCACCGGGACGTCGGCCGCGCGCGCGATGTCGGTGAGGGTTGTCTTCTCCACGCCCTGCTCGTGAAAAACCTGGGCGGCGGCCTCCGCCAGGCGTTCCCGCTTGCCGCGCCTCGACCCCACCCTGTCCTCTGAGTCAGTCACCTGACTAACTATAGACAGCCACGCCGCCAACGGCTATCTTCAGAGTAAGTTAGTCAACTAACTAACTCTGAGGAGTGTCGACCGACGCGTGTGACCTCAGAAAACAACGAAGGGGAGCTGGTCATGATCGTAGTAACGGGAGCGACGGGGACCGTGGGCGTGCCGCTGGTGGCGGCCCTGGTCGCAGCAGGTGAGCAGGTGACCGCGGTCTCTCGGGGGTCGGCGGACGCGGTCCCAGTCGGGGTCAGGCACCGGCAGGCCGATCTCACCGAACCGGACAGTCTCGGGGCCGCGGTCGAGGGAGCGGACGCGCTGTTCCTCCTCGTTTCCGGGGAGGTTCTCGCGGCCGATGTGAACCCGAGCCGGATCCTCGACGTCGCGCGGGCAGGCGGGATTCGCCGAGTGGTCCTGCTGTCCTCGCAGGTCGCCGGGACCCGGCCGGACGCGCCCTCGCACGCGGGCCTCGTGGCATTCGAGACCGCGGTCAAGGCGTCGGGTATGGAGTGGACGGTCCTGCGGCCGGCCGGCTTTGCGTCGAATGCGTTCGCATGGTCCGAGAACGTTCGCTCGCAGCGTCGGGTCGCCGCGCCGTTCGGCGACGTCGGACTGCCGGACGTCGACCCGGCCGACCTCGCGGAGGCCGCCGCCGTGGTCCTGCGCGAGGCGGGCCACGCAGGCCGCACCTACGTTCTCACCGGGCCCGCGCCGATCTCGCCGCGCCTGAGGTCCGCCGCGATCGGTCAGGCGCTCGGCGAGCCTGTCGGGTTCGCCGAACAGAGCCGCGACGAGGCAAGGGCCCAGATGCTGCGGTTCATGCCGGAGTCGGTGGTGGACGGCACACTCGACGTCCTCGGCGCTCCGACGCCGGTCGAACAGCAGGTCAGCCCGGACCTCGAGGGACTCCTCGGCCGCCCGCCCAGGACCTTCGCCGAGTGGGCGGCGCGCAGCGTCGAGGCCTTCCGGTGAGCGGTCAGCTCGCGATGACGTACGTCGGTTCGTGCTTCTTGACGTAGGCGATGGCGCGATAGGTGATCGGCATGACCAGCACCTCGACCAGCGTCTTCCACAGGAAGCCGACGATCAGGTAGTTGAAAAAGTCGCCCCAGGTGCTGATCCCGATCGCGCCGGCCGCGATGGCACAGAAGATCAGGGTGTCGGCGAACTCGCCGACCACTGTCGACCCGATCAGCCGCGCCCACAGGTGCTTCTCCTTGGTGCGCTCCTTGATGGTCACCATGACCAGCGAGTTCAGCAACTGGCCGACGAGGTATCCGGACAGGCCCGCCAGCAGCAGCCGGGGGTACACCCCCACCACTGCCTCGAGTGACGCCTGGTTCTCGTAGAAGTCCGCTGACGGCAGTTCCAGCAGCAGCCAGAAGCACGCCGAAGCCAGGATCAGGGCCCCGAAGCCCAGGTAGATGGCCCGACGGGTGGCCTTGAAGCCGTACACCTCGCTGAGCACATCGCCGAGTATGTAGGCCATCGGGAAGAGGAAGAACCCGCCGTCGGTGATGATCGGCAGGATCTGCAGCGGGCCGACGCTGAGTTCGGCACCCGCGAAGAAGGCCACCCCCTTGGTGGCGCAGATATTCGAGATCAGCAACACGGCGGTGAAGAGCGCCACGATCGTGGGGTAGTAGCCGCGACTGACGTGCGCGAAGGTCGCGTGCTCGGGGTTCTTCTCGGCGTGCTCTGACACTGTCACGACGCCATCCAAGCATCACAACGCCGCAGGGCGCGACCTCGACCCGGGTGGGAGGAGCTCGCGCCCTGCGGCGGGTGCGCGGTTTGTCCGGTTGTCCGGATCAGGGGGCGATCGGTCCCCTGACCACCACGCGGTACGCGTACGTGGAGGCGATGACCGTCAGCGGGATGGTCACCAGCAGGCCGAGGCCGCACAGCAGCGCGCCCACGATGTTGATGCCGACCAGCGCCAGCGCGAGGAGCAGAAGGGCTCCGACGTTCTGCGAGATGGCGCTGAAGCTCGACTTGATCGCGGTGATCGCGTCCTGGTTCTGGTCGATCACGAACTGCAGCGTCCACCAGGTCAGGAACACGATGATCAGGCCCGGGATGATCAGCAGCACGAAGCCGATCGCCGAGAGCACACCGACGATGACGCTGGCGAGGATGATCGCCCCGACGTTGTTGAACTGGAAGAACGAGCCGATCGCCGGCTTGTTGCCGTCCACCTCGTGCAGGGCGCCGCGGATCATCGCCGCCTGGATGAGATATGCGACGACCGTGGTGACGATGCTGCCGAGGATGCCCCACACCGTGAAGGCCTCGGAGAAGTCGCCCGAGTTACCGGTGCCGAAGATCAGGTTGAGCGCCACCTGGATCACGGCGGCGATCAGCACGATGCCGATCCAGATCCCGGCGTTGGCCTTGAACTTGTTCCATGAGTAGCCGAGCGCGTCACCGACCGTGAGCTGCGGGGTGCCGCCCGGGCCACCGAAGCCGGGAGCCGAGAACGCGTCCGCGCCGTACCCGGGCGGCGGGGGGTAACCGCCTTCGCCCGCACCGTATCCGGGGGGCGGCGGGTAGCCGCCGGGCATGTTGGGGGCGCCGCCCTGCTGGTATCCGGGCGGGGGCGGGTAACCGCCGGGCTGCGGCGCGCCCTGCTGCGGGTATCCGGGCGGAGGCGGGTAGCCGCCGGGGGTGCCGCTCGGCGGGGGCGGGTAGCCGCCCGGCGGGGGCGGGTAGCCACCGGGCTGCGGCGCGCCCTGCTGCGGGTGTCCGGGCGGCGGCGGGTAGCCGCCTGCAGGCGGATTCTGCGGCGGAATCGGATTGTCCGGGTTGCCCTCGTTGCCAGGCTGGCCGGGCGGTGGGTTTTCGCTCACAGTCTTCCTTCTTTTGTGCGGTTGAGTTGTGGTGCATCCCGAACCCGAACAACGACGGGTTCGGGTGGCGGGGTCGTGCGGTGATCGATCAGCCCCTGACGACCTGGGTTCCGCCTGCCAGTTCGTCGTGCTTGCCCTGCTTGGTGGGGCTCGAATTGATCGTCACGGCGATCACGATGACGGCGATGAAGCTCAGGAGCCCGCCGATGAACGGGATGACGTTGAGCAGGTTGAACGCCTCGCGGATGGAGGCCTGCTGCGGGGTCGGGTTGCCGCCGCCGGGACCGCGCACGCTCAGTCCGAGCATCTTCTTGCCCGGGGTCCAGCCCCTGATGTCGAAGATGACGAAATACGCGAACGTCAGGATGCCCGAGACCAGCCCGCTGATCGCGATGTTGTCGGTGACGCCGAAGGCGATCAGCAGGATCCAGGTGACGATTCCGACCAGGATGTAGTCGACGAGCCGCGCACCGAATCGAAGTCCGAGGCTGCCGGGTTCGGCGCCGCCAGGCAATGCGCCCCCCGCAACCTGGTCATTGAATTGCGGCGGAGTCGGGTAGGAAGGCTCGCCTGGTTGGTTCTGGTTCTGATCAAATCCACCGGTGGTCATGTTTTCCCCTCGGATACGGTCTGATTGCTGCCATTCAACGGTGCTCGTCATACACAGTGCTTAGTGACCCTACGTGCGATCCCCATTGCCCGGTACCCTGCCGTTCGCCGAATACGTTTCGATTGCGCAAACATCCATTAAAGATCCGCGAATACCCAGGCGGTTCGCGGGAGCGCGACGGGATCGAAACCTCGAAGTAACTCGTCCAAACCGGGCTTGTCGCCGGCCTCGGCCATTCTGAGGGAGGCGGCCAGGATTCCCCGCACCTCGTCGGGGGTGCGACCACGGGCCCGCTGATCGGCCAACGTGACGGCGCCGTCGCGTTTGGCCAGCCGCTTACCGTCGGAATTGAGTGCCAGCGGGACATGCGCGTAGCGCGGCACGGTCAGCCCGAGCAGCGAGGCCAGGTAGGCCTGCCGCGGCGCGGAGGAGAGCAGGTCGTCCCCGCGCACCACCTGGTCCACACCCTGCTCCGCGTCGTCGACCACCACGGCCAGGTTGTAGGCCGGGATGCCGTCGCCGCGCCGGAGCACCACGTCGTCGATGGCGCCGGTGTAGCGGCCGTGCAGCTCGTCCGCGATCGCGAACTCGGTGATCTCCGCGCGCAGCCGGATGGCCGGGGGCCTGCCGGAGTCGTGCTTGGCCGCGATCTCGGCGGCGCTCATGTCGCGGCAGGTGCCGGGGTAGTGGCCGTCCGGTCCGTGTGGTGCCGAGGCGGCCTGCTGGATTTCTCTTCTGGTGCAGAAACATTCGTAGGTGCGGCCTGCGGCGGTGAGTTCGTCGATGGCGGCGTCGTAGCGCGCCAGGCGTTCCGACTGTCGTACGATCGGACCGTCCCAGTCCAGTCCCAGGGCCGCGAGGTCGTCGAGTTGTCGCGTTTCGGCACCCGCCCGCACCCGGTCGAGGTCCTCGATTCGCATCAGGAATCTTCTGCCCGTCGAGCGGGCGAACAGCCAGGCCAGCATCGCGGTTCGGAGGTTGCCGAGGTGTAGATCGCCGGACGGGCTCGGGGCGAACCGTCCGGCGCCGCTTGCGACTGCTTGCAGGTCGCTCGAGACTGCACCGCTTGCGACTGCTTGCAGGTCGCTCGCGACTGCACCGCGCGGGGCCGACTGTGGCATGCCGTCAGCCTAACGACTGAGGGCCGCCCGCCCCGAATGGTCCCGGTGCGACGTCGGCCCCCGCCGGGGAGGGGCGGGGGCCGACGCGGCGCAACTGAGGGGGCTCAGCTGCTGAACGCGCCGACCAGGCTGCCGAAGATGCCGCCCGCGCCGGTGAGAACCTCGGAGATGACGTCGATTCCGCTGCTGCCGGTGTCGGCGCCTGCGTCTGCGATGGGGGTGATGTTGGCCATGGGTGTCCTCCAGGAAGTCTGTGTCGTTCGATCTGCATCGCGGACTGTATCGGAGGTTTTGCGCGCGCGCATCCGTTGAAATCGCAGGGTTTCTGTTCGGTTAACGTCCGCAAAATCTTCGGGAAACAACCTGTGCCGCAACCCTTCCGGAACGTGAACGGATCGTGTAGGAGCGGGTGTAGATGGTTCGCTCCCGGCGAGTGGTGACACCCGCCCCCTGTCGTCCGGGTGGATTCTGGGGGAAAGTGTAGACATTGAAATCCATTGATGTGCAGTGTCGTTCGTAGATTCGGCTCAGGGAACGAAAGAGCCCCGCCCGAAAACTGTTGGGCGGGGCCTATCTTGGGTGAGAAGACGTCAGCTGATGGTCACGTTGTTCAGCGTGTCGAGCACGGCCTTGATCGTCGTGCCGAGGATCCCGTCGATGTCGACGGCGGTCGCGGCGCCGGTGTCGAGTGCGGAGCTGCCGGTGTCTGCCATGGTGGTTCCTCCCGAGTGGACTGTGCGCCGACGGCCGACGCATCGCGGACAGTAATGAAGGGTCCCGGGCCGCGCAGTGCGAGCGAAGTGGTCACCGTCGGCGAGCGCCCGCGGCCGGAACGATCGCCGTGGTCACGCGCGTTCCTGTTCGGGCGGCGTCCTTCACAGAGTGTCGACCGTCACATGGTCTCGGGGTGGCTCAGGCCCGCCTGCCGAGTAGGCCGAGGACCCGCGTCTGCTCGTCCGCGTCGGCGGGAACCGCGACCACGGGGCCGCAGACCCCAGGTCCGTGCAGGGCCTCGCCCATCCGCTCGGCGAAGCGGGCGAGCATCGCCAGGTCCTCGGGATCGATGGCCGTGTCGGCGCCGGTCGCCTTCGCGATGTCCCAGCCGTGCACAACCAGGTCGAAGGTGTAGAAGGAGCCGAAGGTGTCGGAGACCTTCGCCGTGCCCATCTGGCCCTCGTACTCGCGATCGGCGCGCTCGGGATCGTCGAGGATCTCCTGCACGGCGTCGCGGGTCTGCGTCCAGGCCCCGACGGGATCGACATCGACGTCGGGGACCGCCGGGAGCGTCATGCCCGCCGCGTTGACCGGGAAGGACTGGGTCTCGATGACGTGCCGGAGCACGTCCCTTGCGGTCCAGCCCTCGCAGGGGGAGGTGTTCTCCCAGCGGTCGGCGGGTACGGCTTCCACGCGTCGGGTGAGTTCGGCGGCGAGCCGCCGGTAGAGATCGGCGTTGCTGGTCGTGGTGGTCATGGCTCCATGGTGCGACGCGCCGACGTGCTGGTCTTGAAGATTCACGACATCCGTCCACCCTGGATACAACGATGGCCCCGGTCCGAAGATCGGGGCCATGGCTGCGGCCGGGATATCCGGCGCATTCTCAGCTCAGGCTGCCGCCGTAGAACAGCTGGAGAAGGGTGGTGGCGGCCGAGTCGATGGGGGTGCCTTCGAGGCTGCCCGCGGCGATGGTCGGCGGGTAGGAGATGTCGGTGACGTTGGACATGTGAACCTTCCGAATGGTCGGTTTGTTTCATCGGGTGATGAGGACCGTAGCAACGGCGGGCGCAGGGGGGAGGCGAATGGGGGAGTGCTATCTCGCAGAACTGCGAGGACGGGCGCGGCTCGCTGGACGAGTTCATCAGGAGCGGCCCCGGATACAACGATGGCCCCCGATCCGGAGATCGGGGGCCATCGTGTGGCGGAGGATAGGGGATTTGAACCCCTGAGGGCGTTAACCCAACCCGCGTTCCAGGCGAGCGCCATAGGCCACTAGGCGAATCCTCCGTGGGCGAGCATACCGGCTCACCCACCAGGAAATGAAAACGGCCCCCCGAACCGGGTGAAAGTTCGGCCGCCTGTCCGCCCCCGGGTGGGCATGGCTACACTCGTGGACGGATCCCGCGCGGCGCGCATCCTGTGAACTCCCCCAGGGCCGGAAGGCAGCAAGGGTCAATGGGCTCTGCCGGGTGCGCGGGGTCCCCTTTATTTTTGCGCACCTCCGACAGTCGCGCCGGTGAAAGGTCTTTCGGCATGCCTACCCAAACCCAAGTTGGGTTGATGAGCCATGAGGAACTCCGTTCGGAGCACGAGCGTCAGTCCGCGAATTACGCGCAGCTCAAGACGGAGAAGCTCACCCTCGACCTGACCCGCGGGAAGCCGTCGCCCGAGCAGCTGGACCTCTCGCAGGCGCTGCTCGCGTTGCCAGGAGCGGAGTACCGCGACGGGAACGGGGTGGACTGCCGCAACTACGGCGGGCTCACCGGACTGCCGGAGCTGCGCGCCATCTTCGGCGAACTGCTCGGCATCCCGACCGAGAACCTGTTGGCAGGCAACAACGCGAGCCTCGAGATCATGCACGACGTCATCGTGTTCGCGCTGCTGCACGGCACCCCGGACTCGGTGCGGCCGTGGTCGCAGGAGCCGAAGATCAAGTTCCTGTGCCCGAGCCCCGGCTACGACCGGCACTTCGCGATCACCGAGTCGTACGGGATCGAGATGATCCCCGTCCCGATGCGGCACGACGGCCCGGACGTCGCGCTGATCGCCCGGCTGGTCGCCGAGGATCCGCAGATCAAGGGAATGTGGGCGGTGCCCACCTACTCGAACCCGACCGGGGCGGTCTTCTCGGAGGAGGTCGTGCGGACGCTGGCCTCGATGCCGACCGCGGCCCCCGACTTCCGGCTCTTCTGGGACAACGCGTACGCGGTGCACCCGCTGGTCGAGGAGTTCGAGGCCCCGCTGGACGTGCTGGGCATCGCGGCGGCGGCCGGGAACCCGAACCGGCCGTTCGTGTTCGCGTCGACGTCGAAGATCACCTTCGCAGGCGCGGGCGTCAGCTTCGTCGGTGGGTCCACACAGAACCTGGCCTGGTACCAGAAGCACCTGGGCAAGAAGAGCATCGGGCCGGACAAGGTCAACCAGCTGCGGCACCTGATGTTCTTCAAGGACGCCGACGGGGTTCGCGCGCACATGGACAGGCATCGGGAGATCCTTGCGCCGAAGTTCGCGCTGGTCCTGCAGATCCTCGAGGATCGGCTCGGGTCGTCGAAGGTGGCGTCCTGGACCGAACCCAAGGGCGGCTATTTCATCAGCCTCGACGTCGTCGAGGGCACCGCGAAGCGGGTCATCAGCCTGGCGAAGGAGGCCGGCATCGCGTTGACCGCCGCCGGCTCGGCCTTCCCCTACGGCACCGACCCGGAGGACAAGAACATCCGGCTTGCGCCGAGCTTCCCGTCCACCGACGACCTCGCGAAGGCGATGGACGGCGTGGCGACCTGCGTGTTGCTGGCCGCCACCGAGAAGTCGCTCGAGCAGGCGTAGCCGGGGCCGGTTGGCCCGGCTCGCCTGCCCGCAGTCAGGGCAGCGGCAGTCGGTCCGCCGTCGACGCCGACCCCAGCCAGGTGTGCGGGTTGCCGTTCCAGCACCAGCCCAGTTTCGGTCGGCGCCTGCTGATCCACAGCGCGGGCACCCGCTTGTCGTCGCACCGTGACGACAGCAGCGAGAAGCACTTGTTCTTGCGGAGCATGTCGGGGCGCACGGTGATCAGAGCGACGCCCTCCTCCACGGTGAGCCCGGTCCGCCCCATCGCGGTCAGCGACGTCAGTGCCGTCGCAGGCGTGACGTTCAGATACTCCGTGCCGGTGTCGACGTTCAGTAGCGCGTATCCGATCCCGTCCGGTACCTCGACGGATTCGATCGGCCGGAACGCGGCGAGCTCGGTGGGCTCGAAGTCGGCGAACCCCTGCTGGGTGCCGAGGGCGGTGCGCGACATCGCCTCGTGCGCGTCGACGGAGGCGCCCTGCGCGGTGCGGGCCACGACGAGGACGAACGGGATGTGATCCTCGCCGTGGTCGGCGGTGCTCTCCCGGTGCGCGAGCACCACCGCGCGGAGCGGTTCCAGCGCGCCCGCGAAGTCCTCATCGGAGAGCCCGGTCAGGACGGGATAGCCCGCCTCGGTGAGTGCGCCGATCTGGCGGTCGAACTCGATGTCTGTCGGATTTGCAGTCAAGGACCCCTCGCTTCCGTACGGTGTACTGAACTCAACGGGCGGTGCCGCGCGATTGTTCCCGGACGTCGGGAGGGTCGATAGTTCGTCGCCGGAAATGGCAGGATCGGGCCATGGCACTCACGCTGCACCTCGCCGGAGACGCTGACGCGGACGCGCTGCTCGCCGCGGATCCCCTCGCCCTGCTGATCGGGATGCTGCTCGATCAGCAGATCCCGATGGAAGTGGCCTTCGCCGGGCCGAAGAAGCTCGACGATCGGCTGTCGGGCCTGGACGTGCACAAGATCGCTGAGATGGATCCGGACGCGTTCCTCGCGCTGTGCGCGACCCCGCCCGCCGTGCACCGGTTCCCCGGGTCGATGGGGAAGCGAATCCAGGACCTGTGCATCTACCTCGTCGAGCACTACGACGGCCGGACCGAGGCGATCTGGACCGAGGGTGATCCCGACGGCCGCGAGGTTCTCAAGCGACTCAAGGCGCTGCCCGGCTACGGGGATCAGAAGGCCAGGATCTTTCTCGCGTTGCTGGGCAAGCAGATCGGCGTCGCGCCGGAGGGCTGGCGGGAAGCGGCCGGGGCGTACGGCGACGACGGCTCGCGCCGGTCCATCGCCGACGTCGTCGACGACCGCACCCTCGGCGAGGTCCGCGAGTTCAAGAAGTCCGCGAAGGCTGCGGCGAAGGCCGCAAAGGCGAAGTGAGCGCTCGGCGGGTCTAAAGGTGAACGGGATACCGGGTCGTCGGGTCAGCAGGTCCCGTTGATTGCATCCTCGATGCCGCGCCGGAATTCAGCTTGATCGGCCGAGCCGGCCGAATCCCATTCGGATCCGTGTGCGGGCCACTGCATGAACTCGTCTGCCGTGATCGAATCCGGAGACACGCCATTCGCTACTTTCCAACCAACGTATTCGCGTGTCGCTGCGCATGCGTCGCCGTAGGCTGAGTGCTCAAGCGACCCGGCTGCGGGCCCTTGACCAGTGGTGGCGGGGGTCATGCCCGTTGTGGTCGGGTCACTCGACTGGATCGCTGCCGGTGATTCGACAGCGGCAGCAGCAATGGGGGCCGATTCCGCGGATGAACAGCCTGTGAGAAGGGCGGCTCCGATGGAAGCGGCCCCCAGTAACAACTTCTTGTGCATGTTCCGCATCGAACCTGGCGGACTGGCCGGTTTCTTCTAAAAATCCCACATGCGCCGAAGGTCACTATCGGATCCGCGTATCGGGCCTGTCACAAAGGGCTCCACGAAACTGAGCACACTGCACCTCGGCCGCCGAGCGGGTCTACTGCTGAGCGCCCGGAGGCGGACAGCTCGAGATCGCTCGGCGGCCGAGAATCAGCCCGCGAGCTTGCTGAAGTTCGGGAAGTTGGACAGTTCCCAGCCGCCGTCGACGACCAGGCTCGCGCCGGTGATGTAGCCCGCGTCCTCGCTGGCCAGGTACAGGCACGGCCCGGCGATCTCGTCGGGCGTTGCGGCGCGAGCCATCGGGATGCGTTCGAGGAACATCGCCTGCGCGGGCTCGTAGGCCAGCACCGGGGCGACCAGCGGGGTGTCGACGAGTCCCGGCAGCACGGAGTTGACCCGGATGCCCGACGATGCCAGCTCGAGGGCGGCGTTCTTGCTGAACATCTCGACACCCGCCTTGCCGGTCGCGTACGGGCTTCCCCCCGGCATCGGCACGTGGGCGTTCAGCGATGAGACGTTGACGATGGCCCCGCCGCGCCCACCGGCACTCATGCGCCGCGCCTCGTGCTTGGTGCAGAGGAAGACGCCCTTCTGCACGAGGTCGACGGTGAAGTCCCAGTCGGCTTCGTCGAGATCGACGATCGCGCCGACGCGGGACGCGCCCGCCACGTTGAAGGCCAGGTCCAGTGCCCCGTACCGGGTCACCGCGGCGTCCAGGGCCGCCGCGACCTCGTCCTCCTTGGTCACGTCGGCGGTCACGGGCAGAAACGCCTTGCCGAACTCGGTGGCCATGGCGCCGAGCGCATCACCTGCCAGGTCGATCCCGACGACGTTGGCGCCCTCGGCCATCAGGCGGATGGCGATGGCCTCGCCGATACCGGACGCCGCGCCGGTCACCGCCGCCGTCTTGCCGGCAAACCGGTTCTCACTCATCTGCATTTCCGTTCATCGCTGTGTGGGTCACTTTTCGCCCGCCCGCAGGAACCGTCCCGTGCGACGGGTCCCGAGCACTGGCGTCGGTTCCCCGTCTCGGACGACACATTCGCCGCCGACGAACACCGCCGACACCGCGTCGTCGTTTCGGTTGACCATCCTGGAGAGTCCGTCGTACTCCGGGACCGGGCATTCGGCATAGGCGTCGAGCGAGGCGTCGAGATGCGCCGGGTCGATCACCACCACATCGGCCCGGTCACCCTCTCGCAGGTGCCCGGCGTCGAGTTGGTACCAGTCGGCGAGCTCACCCGTGAGCCGGTGCACCGCCTGCTCCACGGACATGAACGGGGTCCCCGCCTGCTCGGCGTCGCGCACGCGACGCAGCAGGCGGAGGCCGAAGTTGTAGAAGGCCATGTTGCGCAGGTGCGCGCCTGCATCGGAGAAGCCCAGCTGGATACCGGGATCGGAAGCGAACTTGTTGAGCACCTCGGGGCGGTGGTTCGAGATCGTGGTGCGCCACCGCACCTTGGTGCCGTGCTCGACCACCAGGTCGAGGAAGGCGTCCACCGGGTGCACTCCACCCCGGTCGACTCCGACCTGTCCGAAGGTCTTGCCGATCACGGATTCGTCCGGACACTCGACGATCTCGGCGTCGAAGAAGTCGCGGTGCCAGACCCGCGGCCCGTACTTCTTGTCGTAGTCCTTGCGGAACCGGCGGCGGTAGGACTCGTCGGCCAGCAGTGCGCTCCGCGCCTCGAGCTGGTTGGACAGGTCCAATGCCGCGGCACCGGATCCGAACTCCTCGAAGACCGGCAGGTCGATGCCGTCGGAGTACACCTCGAACGGCACGGGCAGGTGCTGCCACCGGAAGTCGCCGCGCATTCCGTTGACGGCCCGCGCCATCGCCGGGAAGACGTGCGCCACAGCCGGTATCGCCTTGACGTCGGCGGCCGAGAGCAGGCTCACCTTCAAGGGGCGGCGGAAGAGCCCCACGCTGCTCAGCGCCAACGCGACCATGGACTGCGGGCGGCCCACGTCCGGGCCGGCCTGCAATGCCCGGCCCCGGCGCCGCAGGATCGCGCTGAGCCTGCGACGTTCCTGCCGTGTCGAGTAGGTCGAGGGCAGGGTCCTGGACCGGCAGACCTCGCCGTCGAGCTTGTCGAACAGCAGTTCCTGCGAGGACATGCCGATGAAGCCCGCGTCGAGCGCCTCCTCGAGTTTGGCTGCCATCGCGTCGAGTTCGGCCGGGGTGGGCTTGACGTCCTTGCGGGTCGCCCGGTCCAGACCCATCTGCGCGGCACGGATGTCCGAATGGCCGATGAAGGAGGCCACGTTCGGACCCAGCGGCAGCGCCTCGATCGCCTCGACGTACTCGTGCGCCGAGGTCCAGTTCTTGGACTCGGTGAGCGTGTCGACCACGTGTTTGCGCGGGATGGCCTCGACCCGGCCGAACAGGTCGCCCGCGTCGGAGGGGTCGGCGTGGACCGCCGACAGCGAGCACGACCCGAGGAAGATCGAGGTGACGCCGTGCCGCACCGACTCCTTGAGCCCCGGACTCAGGATGACCTCGACGTCGTAGTGGGTGTGGATGTCGACCATGCCGGGGATGACCCACTTCCCGGCGGCGTCGACCACCTGCGGGCAGTCCGACTCGTCGAGTGCATCGACCGACACGGCGGCCACCCGCCCGTCACGGATACCGAGGTTCCTGGTGTCCGACCGTGCGCCGGTGCCGTCGAACCACCGGCCGTTCTTGATGATCACGTCGTAACTCATCGCAGACCGCTCCATTCTCGAACGTCATTTGCCGACCGGGGTGCCATCAGAGGACCACCTGGGTGCGCATCGTCTTGCCGGTCGCGTTGCGCGGCAACGGCGTTGTGGTGATCCGCCACCGAGCCGGGACCTTGAAATAGGCGAGGCGTTCGCCGGCGAAGGCTAGCAGCTCCTCCTCCGTGACGGCGCCCTCCGACCGCGCGACGACCACCGCGGCCACCTCCTGACCGAGGTCGGGATGGTCCACGCCGATCACGACGCACTCGAGGATCTCGGGGTGCTCGTCCAGGCACTGCTCGATCTCCATCGGGTACACGTTCTCGCCGCCGCGCAGGATCAGGTCCGACCGTCGCCCGGTGAGCCGGACCATGCCGTTCTCGATCACACCGAAGTCGCCGGTGCGCAGCCAGCGGTCCTCGGTGATCGCCGCTGCGGTGGCCTCGGGGTTGTCCCAGTAGCCGAGCATCACGTAGGGGCTGCGCGCGCAGATCTCGCCCTCCACTCCGTCGGGGACCTTCTCCCCGAACGGGTCCCGGACCTCAACGGCGACGCCGATGATGGGCCGGCCGAGGGTGCCGGGGAAGGTCGCGAGATCGAGGGGAGTGGCGACCGAGATCGCGGTGGCACTCTCGGTCTGGCCGTAGCTGTCGACGAGGGAGTTGCGCGCGAACGGCACCTTCTCGCGCAGGCGGTCCTGGAACGCCGCGGACGACGGCGCCGCCGACAGCGCGAACGCGGTGACCGAGGAGAGGTCGTATCGCGACAGATCCTCGTGCTCGAGCAGACGATTCGCCATTGTGGGGACGGCGGCCCAGTTGGTCACGCGTTCGCGCTCGACGAGCCCGAGCATGCGGTCCACGTCGAACGAGCCCTGGTAGA
Source organism: Rhodococcus sp. NPDC055112 (assembly GCF_053607505.1). Lineage (NCBI taxonomy): Bacteria > Bacillati > Actinomycetota > Actinomycetes > Mycobacteriales > Nocardiaceae > Rhodococcus > Rhodococcus sp. NPDC055112. The sequence goes on along the minus strand of NZ_JBSGTR010000017.1, from coordinate 17,270 downwards.
TCACCACAGCGCCGCCCGTTGCCAGCCGGGGGACGGCCAGGTTGTGCAGGCTGGCGATGTGGAACAGCGGCGAGGTGAGCAGGTACCGCCGGTCGCTGGGGGCGTCCGAGTTCGGGTCGCCGCCGGTGAACGCGGCGGCGAGCGCATCGCTGAACCGGTGATAGTCGATGGTCGCGAGCACATTTCGGTGCGAGTGCACGGCGCCCTTGGGCCTGCCGCTGGTTCCGCTCGTGTACAGGATCAGCGCCGGATCGTCCTCGTCCACGTCGGTGCGCGGCAGGTCGGAGCCGGCGAACTCGGCGACCAGGCGCGGGATGTCCTCCTCCATGGTGAGCACGGGGACGTCGGCGCCGAGCTCGCCGAGCAACGCGGCGCGCTTGGCATCGGCGACCACGACGGTCGGCTTGGTGTGGTCGATGCCGTACTCGACCTCACGCGGCGCCCACCACGCGTTGAAACCGACCGCGATCGCGCCGAGCGACTGTGCCGCCCAGAATGCGACCAGCCATTCGGGGGTGTTGGCGGCCAGGATGCCGACACGGTCACCCTTGCCGACGCCGTACCGTTCGCGCAGGGCGGTGGCGAACGCGGCGGCAGCGGCCCCGTGTTCCGCGTAGCTCATCCGGCGATCCTCGGTGACCAGGTAGTCCCGGTCTCCGTGGGAGAGTGAGGCCCTCAGGACGTCGCCGAGCGCCCGGTCGCGGTTCTTCATGACCGGGATCTCGGCCCCGAGCACGCTCTCGACGCCGAGTTCGAAGCGTCCGCCCGGGCCCGTCAGTCCGGCCATCACGGAGGCGATGTACGCCTGGGGGTCAACAGACTTCGTCACTGCATTTCCTTTCGGATCGTGTTGTACCCGGTCACGGAACCAGCACCGCTCGTCCGCGGATCTTGCCCGCCTCGAGGCGGTCGAACGCCTCTCGGGCGTCGGCGAGGTCGAACCGGTCCACCTCAACGGTCAGTCGCCCGGCCTGGGCGAGAGCAATCGAGTCCACGAGGTCACTTCTGGTGCCGCCGTAAGACTTCCGTACCGAGGCGCCCCACGGCCAGCCGGGGCCACCCGCCGGGTCGGCCGTCACACCGGGGACGCCGCCGCCGAGCCCGACCATCCGGTACGCGCCGTTGGGTGCCACGGACTCGACCGCCATCTGGGCGGTGGGGTCGACGCCGACGAAGTCGAACACAGCTTCCGCGCCGCGGCCGCCGGTCAGCTCGAGGATCTGGCGTGCGGTGTCGGGACCGGATTCGAGGGTGACGTCGGCACCGCAGCGCTTCGCCAGGTCCAACTGGTCCTGGCCGAGGTCCACCGCGACGATCCGCGTCGCGCTGAGCGCGCGCAGGATCTGCACGGCGACGTGCCCGAGTCCGCCGACGCCGATCACCACGGCGGTCGAGCCGGGACGCAGGTGCTCCTTGGCGCCCCGGATGGCGTGGTAGCTGGTCAGTGCGGCGTCGGCCATCGGCGCCGCCTGGAGGAAGTCCAGGTCTCCGATGGGGACGAACGAGCGGGCCGGGATCCGGACGTACTCGGCCATGCCGCCGTCGGGGCCGAGCCCGGGGCACGGCGGCATGGCGGTCCTGCCAGCGGCCAGGCAGACGTTCTCGTTGCCGCTGATGCACTCCCGGCAGACGCCGCACGACCAGCACAGGTAGACGATCCCGCGCTCGCCGAGCTGGCGCCCGTCTACCTCGGTGCCGACGGCCTCGATGGTGCCCGCGATCTCGTGCCCGATGGTGAGTGGTTCCTCCCGCATCTTCACCGGGAAGTGCAGCAGGTGCAGGTCGGAGTGGCAGATGCCTGCCGCGCCGACGCGGATCAACAGGTCGGACGGGCCGATCTCCGGTACGGGGACGTCCCGGATCTCGATGACACCCGGATCCGTGAGCTGTAGTGCCCTCACAGGGAGACCTCGCTTCGTGCCGATCGAACGGCTTCGTTGGTGGCGTGCAGGTAGGCGTCGCTGCGATCGGAGCCGATCAGTCCTGGCGCCATTTTGTTCATCGTGTAGGCGAAGGTGACCCGGTTGTCGAGGTCGTTGACGAGCATCGAGCCGCCGAACCCGGCCCACCAGCACACCCGGCCGTCGCGCACCAGCGGGGCGGTGTCCGGGTGGGGGAGACCGTAACCGATGCCGAACCGCAGCGGGGTGAGGATGCCCAGGTCGATGCCGTCGGCCTGCTGCTCGAAGATCAGGTCGATGGTGGCCTGGGAGAGCAGGCGCGTGCCGTCCAGTTCGCCGCCGCAGGAGATCAGCGACTGCAGGCGGGCGACCGAGCGCGCGTTGCCGTGACCGTTCATGGCGCCGAGCTCCGCCTGCCGCCAGTCGGCGGTGTTGACCTTCTCCATGTCGAGCCACGGACAGGTCACCGTCTTGACCAGGATGCTGTCCTGATCGAGCGTGGACATGTCGAAGTTGAGTGCCGGCGCCGGGACCATCGGAGCGATCCGGCCGAAATGCTCGGGGCCGGTACCGATGTGGAAGTCGGCACCCAGCGGCCGGGCCAGCTCCTCGGCGAAGAAGCGGCCCAGGCTGCGGCCGTCCACTCGCCGGATCACCTCGCCGACGAGATGTCCGTAGTTCAGAGCCTGGTAACCCGACGCGGTGCCCGGCTCCCACCAGGGCGCCTGCGCGGCCAGTCGGGCGCTGGCGGCCTCGGTGTCGTAGATGTCTTCGAGTTCGATCGGCCGCTCCCAGCCGGACACCCCTGAGGTGTGTGAGAGCAGATGTCGAACCTCGATGTCCTCCTTGCCGTTCGCCGCGAACTCGGGCCAGTAGTGCGAGACCTTCTGGTACACATCGAGTTCGCCGCGATCGACGAGGAGCAGCGCGCTGAGCGCCGTCATCGTCTTGGTGATGGAGAAGACGTTGACGATGGTGTCCTCGGCCCAGGGCGTGGTCCGCTCCTGGTCGGCGTAGCCGCCCCAGACGTCGACGACGGGCGCACCGTCGACGGTCACGCAGATGGATGCGCCGAGCTCCTCGCCCGACGCGAGCTGCTGCTCGAGTGCATCGCGGACCGGCTCGAAGCCCTCCGCGCAGAATCCCTGTGTCAGTGCCATGTCGATCTCCTCCCTCACGCGTTCTGCATGGCGCGGGCAGGCACGGGCAACGCGTTGCCCGCGGTCTGGGCGCGCTTGCCGCCGTTGACGATTTCCTTCTTCAGGTTGCGCACGTAGGGATCGAACTCGCACTGGATGGTGTGCCTGGGCGACTTGTAGTACGGCTTGAGGTAGTACTCCTCGTCGGCGGCGAGGACGGCACCCATCTCGCCGGGCGACGGCGGCAGGTACTTGCCTGCGAGGTAGGCGGCGACGAGCTTGCTCTGCTGTTCGGCGAAGTTCACCAGGGTCGGCATCGGCTGCGCGAGTCCCATGAAGAACAGGTTGTCGATGTCGGGCTTCATCATTCGCTTGAACAGAGGGAAGCGGTTCTCGCTGTCGGGCAACAGGTTCGGATCGGTGAAGAACGGGAAGCTGATGTGGTAGCCGGTGGCGCAGACGATCACGTCGACGTCAAGGCTGCTGCCGTCGGCGAAGCGGACCTGCTTGCCCTCCAGCGCCGTGATGGCAGGCTTGAACGAGATGTCTCCCGATCCCGCCTTGCCGAGGAACTCGCCGCTCGCGGACGGGTGCGCCTCGAAGGGCAGGTGGTCGGGCTTGGGCAGACCGTAGCCCTCCATGGAGCCGAGGTTCTTGTTCAGAAAGCGCCGTTTGAGCGCAAGGGAGAGCGGGCGCGGGATCCAGGCGGGCATCGACATCTTGTCGCCTGCCGTTCCCTTGAGGTATTTCGGCAGCACCCAGACCCCGCGACGGGCGGAGACGGTCAGTGTCTTGGCCAGGAAGCGCTGCGAGAGCTCGGAGGCGATGTCGAGGCCGGAGTTGCCCATGCCGACCACCACGACGTTCTTGCCGCGCATGTCGATCGGGTCGAACGGGTCGTTGTATGCGTGGCTGTGGATGAGCGTGCCGTCGAACTCGCCGGGGTAGTCCGGGGTCCGCGGATCCCAGTGGTGGCCGTTGCACACGATCAGCGCGTCGTAGGTGCGCGCGTCGCCATTGGACAGCGTGACGGTCCACAGCCCGTCGTCGGCCCGCTCGGCGTGCTCGACGGAGGTGTTGAACGTGATCGACTCCCGCAGGCCGAAGTGGTCGACGTAGTCCTTGAAGTACTGGAACAGCTGCGAGTGGTGCGGGAAGTCGGGCCACTCGGAGGGAACCGGGAAGTCCTCGAACGCCAGTCGCCACTTGGAGGTGTCGATGTGCAGGCTCTGGTAGCAGGCCGACATCCCGTTGGGGTTCTTGTAGTACCAGTTGCCGCCGACCTCGTCGGAGGCCTCGAAGCAGTCGAACGGGATGCCGTAGTCCTTGAGGCGCTTGGCGGTCGTGATTCCTGATGGACCGGCGCCGATGACGCAGACGCGGGGCAGGTTCGGGGAGTGCATGAGGTTCTCTTTCTGCCGGGGTCGACTGGCCGCGGCCTCGTCATTCCTTCCGGCGGGGTGTGGCACCGGCGGAAACGCGACTGTGACGACTGCGGTGAGTGCGACTCGATGTGACCTGCGACATACATTAGCTTTGACTGACGGTCTGTCAAGTGAATGACGTAAAGTTTCGTTGCTGGCGATGCGGCGACTGACTGGGCCGCGAGTAAACTCCGATTGGTGGTGGATGCAGTGAGCAATGCGACTGGCACGGGGAACAGGCGTGGCACGCTCCGAGCCGAACAGAAGCGGGCGACCCGCGCGCGGCTGTTGGAATCGGCCCAGGGGCTCTTCGCCGCCAGGGGCTACGCGGCCGTGACGGTCGATGACATCGCCGCCGAGGTCGGCTGCAGCCGGGCGACCTTTTACCTGCACTTCCCCGGCAAGGTGGACATCCTGCTGGCAGTGGCAGGGGATGGCATGGCGCCGAGCGCTCTTTCCTTCTACCAAGACCTGGACCGTGTACTCGACACCGGATCGCGTGCCGAGTTCACGGACTGGATCACCCGGGCCATCGACTGGTTCCATCAATACAAAGAGATGCTCCCGGCCTGGGACGAGGCGACGGCCCTCGAGTCCGACTTCCGGGCCATCGCTCGGGATGGGATCCTGGCCCTCCCGAACTCGATGACGAGCTACCTCGCGCGCTGGCCGGAAGACAAGCGCGATGAGGCCCGGTTGCGCGTCGAACTCCTCGTGACGCAACTCGAACGATTCTTCACCAGGTGGGCGATGCTCGGGACGATCGATGTTTCGGCCGAGCAGGCAGCGGAGGTTCTGACGGACATCTGGTTCCCGGCGCTGACGGCCCCCGCCGCGTCGTAGTGCCTCCCGGCGCGGTGCCTGCCGGCCCCGTTGTCCCCCGATCGGGGGACAACTGTTTCCTCCCCCGTGGGGTCCGTCCGGTGGACGGGGCCCGAGGCGGAAACGGGTGATAGTTGTCTCAGCGCCGGAACGGTCCGGCTCGAGATATCAAACATCCACCCGGACAGGATCATTCACAATGAGCATCGCCACCGTTCGCCGTCGTCGCCTCGCCCGCATCGCCACCCTGCCCCCGCTCGCCCTGGCCTTCGCCGCCGCGACCCTCGGCTTCACCGGCGCGACGGCGTCCGCCGGGACGCTCCCCATGACCGGCCCGACGATCGCGATGACGATCACCAACAACACCGGTCAGTCCATGGTGCTGCGGGGCTCGGACAATCCGTACGGCGAGTGGATCCAGGGGCCGCGGGCGGTTCTCGCGCCGTGGAGCTCGGAGATCATCACCGCGACGAACAACGATCCGCGGGGGATCGGCGTCGATGTCACCTATGGGCTGCCGGGTGACGCCCAGGCCGTGTTCATGGCGAACAACTACCAGGGTGATGCGAGCCTGGACGGGACGAGGATGACCGGCGGCGACGGGGTCTACTACGACATCGCGAGCACGATGGACACCGGCTTCCCGAACCTGAACGCGGGCTACACCATCACCATGCGCCCCTGAGGCGGCTCCGCCGCCTGTGAGCACTTGTGGCCACGAGGGGGGGTCACAAGCACTCACGAGCGGCGAAGCCGACTACTCAGACATGGCGGCCCGCACCTTCTCGGTGTCCGCGGCCGTCCAGCCGTCCGGCGCGAGGATGTCCGCCCAGATGTTCACGGCGTCCGCCTGGAAGGTGTGCCCGTGGCCGTCCGGCACGTCCGCCGAGAAGACCATGTCCATCGTCACCTGCCAGAAGGTGACGAATGGGATCCAGCGCATGTCGGGATCGACGTCCGGGCCCAGCGGCTCGCGTAGCCAGTCCGGCCGGTTCAGCAACAGATCGAACGACCACCAGGTGATCGGATCGCTCGCGTGCTGCCAGTAGACGACCCGGGGCGTGCCCCAGGCGGCATCGAGTTCGAGATCCTGTGCAGCCGAGGCGAACCGGACGTTGGCGCCGCCGTCGATCACGGGAAGGCGTTCGGGCGAACCGGGATCGCGCCCCGCGGTTGTGTCCGTCCACTGCGGGGAGAAGTTCGGGGTACCCACCCACAGCGCGCCGTCGGTCCGGGCGAGCATGTCCTGGGCGCCCGCGAACGCGGACTGGCCGCCGAAGGAGCCGAGGCTCTCGCCGAACGCCAGCAGCTTCGGGCGGCTCTCGGCGGGCCGCGACTCCCACTCCGCGTAGACCGCCTCGAACAGCGCCCGGCCCGCCTCCTTCGGTGACTCCCGGTCCGCGATGAACGACAACGCGCTGGGCAGGAAGGAGTACTGCATGGACGCGATCGCGGAGTCGCCGCCTGCCGTGTACTCGAGCGCGCCCGCCACCGAGGCATTGACCCAGCCGCGGCCGGTGCCGGTGGCGACGGCGAGCACCGCGCGGTCGAAGGCGCCGGTCCGCACCAGTTCCGCGACCACCTGATCGGCCGCGTCCGAAATCGACTCTGCGGACTCGCGTCCCACGTACACCCGGATCGGGGTCAGAGCGGGCCTGCCGGTGGCCGCGGTGATCTGCTCTGCGCTCGGACCGCCCGCGACGAAGGTGCGCCCCTCTCGCCCGAGGCTCTCCCACGGCTCGGCGGACGCAGGAGATCCCGAGCGTTCGGGCATCTCGGGTCGGACCACGTTGTCGGCCGTGCCGTGGTCGGACGCGGCGGCCGACCGGTTCGCGAGGCCGATGAGTCCTTGGTAGACGACGCCGTTGACGATCATCAGGCCGACGGCGACCACGACGACCAGGCTCGCGACCCTGGCCACCGGTGCGGGCACGTAGCGGCGGCCGAATGTCGCCATCCGGTTGGTGGCCGTCCGGGTGGCGCGGGCGATCCAGAGGATCAACGCGGCGATTCCGAGAGAGATCAACAGCACCAGAAGGTAGTTCGCCTCGTGCTCCTTCTCGACGCCGACGAGATCGCGCACCGCCTGCTGTGACACCGCGCCGAGGATCGCAAAGGTCGGAACGAGAACCACCGTGAACCCGAGCAGGGTCCATCGGCCGATCCGCTTGGTTCGCTCCGAGTATCGAGGCGAGACACCGCATTTGCGCACCGCCCAGGCCGCGAGGCAGCCGATCCCGTAGCCCGTCGCGACGCTGATGCCGGTGGCGACCCCCTGCAGGTACCACACGCGTGGCAGCAGGGAGGGCGTCAGCGACCAGCAGAAGAAGAGCAGCGCGACGGCGAGGCCGACGGGGTGGAGCGACCGGCCGTAGCGGCGCGCGCGATCGGCGAACCCGTCGGTGTCCGGGGCTTCGGCCGGGTGCGGCCCGGCAGGGGGGAGCGTCGTCGTCATCGTCATCGTCGTTCCTGGTCCGGTCGCGGCGCCTCCGGGCGGGAGGGTCGGCTGCTGACGGTCCTACCTATCCGGACCGGGGCGGAGCGTATCGAATCGAACCCGACAAGGAGGGCATCTCGGTCAGTCGGCGACGTCGTCCGGGTCGGGTTCGGCAGGGCGGTGACGCTGCTCGTCGTGCTCGCGGGAGAAGATCCCCGGCGGCGGACCGGTCGGCCCGCCGTGGGCGAGGACCGCGTGCTCGTATGCGGACTCGGCGTGCAACGCCAGGTCGACGCCCGCGATCTCGTCCTCGCGACTGACCCGGAAACCCATCCACCGGTCGATCGCCTTGCCGAGCGTGTAGGTGACCCCGAAGGCGTAGAGGCCGACCACGACGACCGCAAGGGTCTGCTTGCCGAGCTGGGCGAGTCCGCCGCCGTACAGCAGCCCCTCGACCCCTCCGGTCATCACCTCGGCGGCGAGCAGGCCGATCAGGAGCGTGCCGACGATGCCACCGATGAGGTGCACGCCGACCACGTCGAGCGAGTCGTCGTAGCCGAAACGGAACTTCAGGCCCACCGCGAAGGAGCAGACGACACCGGCGAGCGTGCCGACCACGGCGGCGCCGAGGACCGTGACCCAGCCGCAGGACGGGGTGATCGCGACCAGGCCTGCCACCACGCCGGAGGCCGCGCCGAAGGTGGTGGGGTGTCCGTCGCGCTTCTGCTCGACCAGCAGCCAGCCGAGCATGCCCGCGCAGCCCGCGACAAGGGTGTTGAGGAAGACCGCCGCCGCGGTGCCGTTCGCGGCGAGCGCGGAACCGGCGTTGAAGCCGAACCAGCCGAACCACAGCAGCCCGACGCCGAGCAGTACCAGCGGCAGGTTGTGCGGGCGCATGGGCTCGGAGCGGAAGCCGATGCGCGGGCCGAGGACCAGCGCCAGCGCCAGCCCGGACGCGCCGGAGACGATCTCGACCACCAGGCCGCCCGCATAGTCGAGCGCGCCCAGCTGCGCGATCCAGCCGTCCGGCCCCCAGACCCAGTGCGCGACCGGGGCGTACACGGCCAGCGTCCACACCGGGACGAAGACCATCCACGCGGAGAACTTGGTGCGGTCCGCGATCGCACCGCTGATCAAGGCGGCTGTGAGGATCGCGAAGGTCAGCTGGAAGGTGGCGAACAGGAACTCGGGGACGCCGCTGTGCACGGTGGCAGGGGTGATGTCCGCCATCCCCAGGTGCTCGAGTCCGCCGAGCAGGCCGCCGCCGATGTCCTCACCGAAGGCGAGGCTGTAGCCGACGAGCAGCCAGACCACGCTGACCAGGGCGATCGAGACGAAACTCATCATGATCATGTTGAGCACGCCCTTGGAGCGGACCATGCCGCCGTAGAACAGGGCCAGCCCCGGCGTCATCAAAAGGACCAGGGCGGTGCTCACCAGCAGCCATGCGGTGGCTCCGGCGTCGATGGTCTCGGGCACGTCGGTTTCTCCTCACGCGGGCGGGCCTCAGCCGCACGCGAGTGGTGACGATGGTCGCTGGTGGTTTCGCCCGCGCTGCCAATGTGTTGCGGCTGTGTTTCGGATTCCGCTCACCCGGGCCGCCGCCCAGGTGCGGGTTCCGGCGCCGGAGGCAGGGGGACGGCGGTCCGCCGACGCGGTGTCGCCCTTCGCCGGTACCCTCTCCGCGTGGCCCTCTACCGGAAATATCGACCGGCAACCTTCGCCGAGGTGGTGGGGCAGGAGCACGTCACCGACCCCCTGAGCACCGCCCTCGACGCCGGACGCATCAACCACGCGTACCTGTTCTCGGGCCCGCGCGGCTGCGGCAAGACGTCGTCCGCCCGGATCCTGGCCCGGTCGCTGAACTGTGTGGAGGGTCCGACCTCCACCCCGTGCGGTGTGTGCTCGTCGTGCGTTGCGCTCGCCCCCGGCGGACCCGGCAACCTCGACGTGATCGAGCTGGACGCTGCCAGCCACGGCGGCGTCGACGACACCCGCGAGCTGCGTGACCGGGCGTTCTACGCGCCCGCGGAGTCCCGGTACCGCATCTTCATCGTGGACGAGGCCCACATGGTCACCACCGCGGGCTTCAACGCGCTGCTCAAGATCGTCGAGGAGCCGCCGGAGCACCTGATCTTCGTCTTCGCGACCACCGAGCCGGAGAAGGTGCTGCCGACGATCCGGTCGCGCACCCACCACTACCCGTTCCGGCTGCTGGCGCCGTCGACCATGCGCGGACTGCTGGAGAAGATCTGCGCGCAGGAGCACGTCGCCGTCGAGGCCCCTGTCTATCCGCTGGTGATCCGCGCGGGCGGCGGATCGCCGCGCGATTCGCTCAGCGTGCTCGACCAGTTGCTGGCCGGAGCGGGCGACGAGGGCGTCACCTATCAGCGCGCGCTGTCCCTGCTCGGCGTCACCGACGTCGCGCTCATCGACGACGCGGTCGATGCGCTCGCCGCCGGTGACGGCGCCGCGCTCTTCGGCACCGTGGACAAGGTGATGGACGCCGGCCACGATCCGCGACGGTTCGCGGTTGACCTGCTCGAGCGGATCCGCGACCTGATCCTGATGCGGGCCGTCCCGGACGCGGGGGAGCGCGGCCTGGTCGACGCGCCAGGGGACGTGCTCGAGCGGATTCGCGAGGAGGCGGAACGGATCGGTCCGGCGACCCTCGCCCGCTACGCCGAGGTCCTGCACTCCGGGCTGGGCGAGATGCGGGGGGCCACGGCACCCCGGCTGCTGCTCGAAGTGATGTGCGCCCGGATGCTGCTGCCGGCCGCATCGGATGCGGAATCGGCTGTGCTGCAAAGGCTGGAGCGGCTCGAACGGCGTGCCGAGGGTGGCCTGCCGGTGGCGGAGCCGGTCGCGGAGCCGGTCGCGGGAACGCGCTCGAGCGCGCCCGCGGAGCCCGCGGCGCGGCCGAGTGCCCCGGAGCCCGAGCCGATCTACCAGCGTCCGTCGCAGCGTGCGGCGGCGCAGCAGCGACAGCAGGAACCGGTACAACCGGCGTCACCGGAACCGGCCCCGCCGGTTCGGTCCGAGCCGGTCGCGCCGGAGGTCGTCGCCCCCGTGGTGGCCGAACGTGGTGCACCGGAACCGAGTGCGCCGCAGCCCGCAGAGCAGGCAGGCGCCCCGGTCGAGGTGCCCGCCGCGGCGTCGGAGTCGGCGCCTGCCCCGCAGTCGCGGGAGCCCGCCCTCGCGGCGCCGGAACCGCTTGCCCCGGCGCCTTCGGTTCCCGAGCCCGTCGTCCCCGAGCCCGTCGTCCCTGAGCCCGTGATCCCGGAGTCCGTCGTCCCGGAAGCGGTTGCGCCCGAACCCGTTGCGCCCCGCGTCGAGCCGGCACCTGCGCGCGAACCGGAACCGGTGGCCGTCGCGGAACCCGAGCAGGCGCCGTCCGAGCCGTCCGAGCCGGTCGTGCCGGCGGTGTCCGCGCCCGCAGCGGCCGGTCAGCCCGACGCCACCGCGGTCCGCGCCGTGTGGTCCGAGGTCAGGGCGAAGGTGCGCGACCGGAGCCGCACCGTCGAGGTGATGCTCTCGGGCGCCACGGTCCGGGCGGTGGAGAACGACCGCCTCATCCTCATCCACGCCTCCGCGCCGCTGGCCAAGCGTCTGGTGGAGCCGCGCAACGCCGAGGTGATCCGCGACGCGCTGCGGGAGGTGTTCGGCGTGGACTGGGCGATCGACTGCGAGGTGGGTACCGCCGCGCCGGCCGATGCTCCTCCGCGTGCTCAGCCCGCCCGCCAACAGCAGGCGAAACCGGCTGGTGCGCCGCGTTTCTCGCGTCCGAGCCAGGAGCAGGCGGCATCCGCCCCCGCCCCGCGGACCGAATCCGCGCCGGGTCCTGGCGTCGATGACATCCCGCCGCCCGAGGAACCCGACTACCCGGACGATCCGGGCCCGCCGCCCGCCACGCCCGAGTCGGTGACCCCGGAGGACGAGGAAGAGATGATGGCGCAGGCCGCCGAGCCGGCCGACCCGTCCGTCCGCCGGGATCCCGAGGAGATGGCGCTCCAGTTGCTGGAGACCCATCTCGGGGCCAAGCGAATCGACGGCTAGTAGGCAGGTCTCCTTCGCTCATCTCGCCCGCCTCGCCGATCCTGACGTCGACGGGTGGGCGGGCCGCGTGGGGCCATCACCCAATCGGCAGCAGCATGGGCGAGTCTTTGTCGTCGAAGGGCAAGCGCGGCAACGATGGCGCGGGCGCAGCGGGGTCCGTCCCGAAGGCGTTGGTGACGTCGGCGGTCTGATCGGCGGCGGACCCATACGTCTGCGCGGCCACCGAGAAGTCGGGGCCGAATGAGGCGGATGCGACGCTCGAGGGGCCGAAGTCCGACCATCCCCACTTGCTGCCCGTCACCCCCGGCAGCGTGGCGGTTCCCCAGTTCTGCGTCGTTCCGTCCGCGGCGGCGGGTGCCGCGGAGGCCATCCAGGTGAGGATCGGGGAGTCCGGATCGGTGGACTTCTTCGTCTCGAGGAAGGCGACCGTGTCGGCCGTGCTGGTCACCGCGCTGCCCCAGTCGGGCGCGCCCCTCGTGCTCGTCAATCGAAACTCGGCCGCGGTTGCATCGATCGCCTCGGGATATTTGGCGTGTAGGCCGTCGGCGGCGCCGTCGTCCGAGTGCCGGATCATTCGTTCCGCGAGTGCGCGGTCGCGCTCGGAACCGTCGCCGTGCCGCAGTGCGTGGTCGGCCATGTACAGCTTCACGATCGACAGGCCCGGGCGCGCTTCGTGCTGATTGGCCGTGCCCACTCGATTGCCGGTGCGCGATTCCCCTATGGAGATCGAGGTCCGCGCCGGGACGTCGTTGAGATTGTCGACGGGGGTCGGGGCTGCATTCGCCGCGGCGGGGGAGGTGACCAACGCGAGAACCGCCAGGACGGCGGCCGTCGCGATCGAACCGACGGGGGTCATGCGGACATCCTTTGCCGCTTCGGGAACGTGACCTCCGGGTTCCCCGAGCCGGAGGCGCCCAATCCTCCGTAGTGCCGTGAACTCGAACCGGCGAGAGATCACGCCACAGCTGCGGCGAGGTTAACGACATACAACCGATTGGTTGTATATTGGGAGACGTGAACGGAGACGACGAGGACAGGGCGGACGCCCTGTTCCATGCGCTCGCCGACCGGACCCGGCGCGACATCATGCGCCGCGTGCTGGCCGGGGAGCACTCGGTTTCCGCGCTCGCGGTGAACTACGAGATGAGCTTCGCCGCGGTGCAGAAGCACGTCGCCGTGCTGGAGAATGCCGGCCTGCTCACGAAGCGGCGCAGCGGTCGGGAGCAGCTGACCAGCGGCGACGTGGCGGCGGTGCGGTCGGTGGCGTCCATGCTCGCCGAGCTGGAGCAGGTGTGGCGCGGCCGCATTGCACGAATCGACGAACTCATTGCATCCGACTCGACCAAGGAGGGCTGAACCATGCCTGTGACCAATGTCCAGCAGGACCTCGACAACCTGACCCTGACCATCACGGCCGACTTCGCGGCGCCGGTGGCGCGGATCTGGCAGGTCTACGCAGACCCACGCCAGCTGGAGAAGGTGTGGGGGCCGCCGACGTACCCGGCGACGGTGGTCGACCACGACCTCACGCCCGGTGGCCGCACGACCTACTTCATGACCGGCCCGGAGGGTGAGAAGTTCGCCGGGTACTGGCAGATCACGGCCGTCGACGAGCCGACGAGCTTCTCCTTCGACGACGGCTTCGCCGACCTGGACTTCAACTCGAATCCCGAACTGCCGGTCTCGACGAACGTCTTCACCTTCGCCGAGCACGACGGTGGTACCCGCGCGACCTACGTGAGCACCTACGAGTCCGCCGAGGCGCTTCAGCAGGTGCTGGAGATGGGTGTGGTCGAGGGGGCCTCGTCGGCGATCAACCAGATCGACGAGCTGATCGCGTCCTGACCGACACGCGAGTGAAGCAATGAACGGCCAAACGACAGCACCGTTCTAGCCTGGATTGGTCGGTACCCAAGCGAGAGGATGCCCAACATGGCACTACCCACCTTGACTCCCGAACAACGTGCCGCGGCGCTGGAGAAGGCAGCCGCGTCCCGCAAGGCCCGGTCGGAACTGCGTGAGGGCCTCAAGACAGGGAAGCTCACCTTCACTGACATCCTGGACAGAGCAGAGTCGGACGAGATCGTCGGAAAAACGAAGGTCCTCTACTTGCTCGAGTCTCTTCCGCATTTCGGGAAGGTCAAGGCTCGCGACATCGCCGAGTCGGTCGGGATCGCGGAGACACGGCGGGTTTCCGGCCTGGGTGCGCGCCAGCGCGCTGACCTGCTCGCGAAACTCGGCTGACCACCCCACCAGCGCTGACCGTGGCGTTCTTCGCCGCGGTCAGCGCTGGAATGCGCTCGTAGCCGAACCCACCCCATCCGCCAGGCGACGGCGGTGTGAACCTGCGGTCGCGCGGCAGCCGGCGACAGCCCGCCCGCGTTCGGCGTCGGTCAGGGCTAGGCCGAACGACGCTCGCGCGAGGCCACGTTCCGCCTGGCGAAGTCGATGCTGAGCGCGATCAGGGTCTTGCTCTCCTCGAGCATGACGCCGAGCACCGGGAAGGCGTGGATCTGACCGCTCCACAGGTGGGTCTCCACCGGCCGGCCCGCCCGCTCGAGACGCTCGGTCATGACCTCGACGTCGGGCCGCATCAGCTCGTACTCGGCGGCGGAGAGGAACACCGGCGGGAACAGCGCCGGGTCGGCCGCCACCGGCGACTCCGCCCCGACGATCAGGTCGGGACCCGCGAGCCAGCGGTCCTTGAGAATGCGCACCTGACGCATCGGCAGGTAGGCGTCGCGCTTCATGTACTCCGGGTCGTGTGACTCGAGGTCGACGTTGAGCAGCGGCGAGTACCCGAGCACCGCGGCGGGCGTTGGCAGCCCCTGCAGCGCGGTGATCTCGGCGACCTTCATCGCGAGATAGCCGCCCGCGGAATCGCCCGCGACGATGATCCGGGTCGGGTCGTCACAGGTCTCGAGCAGGGCGGTGTACGCCGCCATCGCATCGGCGATCGAGGTGCCGATGCCGCCGTGCGGCAGCTGCCGGTACTCCACCGAGATCACCGGGACACCCGAACGCGCCGCGAGCGCCCCGCAGGCGCCGCGATGGGTGGCCAGCCCGCAGAAGACGAATCCGCCGCCGTGGAAGTAGAGGATGGTCGCGCCCTGCAGCGCGTCGGTTGCGCGCCTCGGATGGGTGACCTTCTCGCACGGCACCCCGCCAAGGGTCGTCGGCTCGACGCTCACGCCCTTGGGAGCGGGCGTCCGGTCGGACCACTCGTCGAGCTTCCCGAGCGCGAGGATGCCTCGATCGGACATCGGCCACACCGTGAACAGCGGTTTGATGAAGATTCTCGCGAACCAGAACACCAGCCGTGCTCGAAGACTGACGTTCCAGTGCCACACAATTGATCCCTGCATCGGCCTGCTGCCCCTCGTTTGTGCCGGTTTCGGTTCCACCACGATAGGGCGGCGATGTGCCGCCGACCAGCATTGCCAACGCCCGCCCCGTGCGTGACGACTATTCCGCGCGCGCGGCCTCGCGGGCGAGCATCCGATCTCGCGATTCCTCGAACCGCTCGGCCGAGCGGCGGAGATCGTCGAGGTGCGCCGCCAGCCGGTCCCGCGCCCGCTCGCCCGCATCGGTGAAGTCGTTGCGTTCGAAGACGTTCCAGATTCGGAGTACCGGCATGACGACGTCGTCGAGATGCTGCCGGAGATCGTAGATGCCGTGTTTGGCGAGGAGTACCGCGTTCCGGCGGAAGCCGGGCATGGACAGACCGGGCATCTGAAAATTGATCAGCACGTCGGTGATCGCCTCGAGCGCCGCGTCGGGGACGAGGTCGAGGGCGGCGCCGGCGAGGGTCCGGTAGAAGACCATGTGCAGGTTCTCGTCCGCCGCGATCCGGTCGAGCATCCGCTCCGCGACGTCGTCCGCGCAGGCATGCCCGGTGTTGCGGTGTGAGAGCCGGGTGGCGAGCTCCTGGAACGTCACGTAGGCCACCGAGGGCAGGAACGCGGCGTTCAGCGGCGAGTCGAGGCCGTTGGTCAGGTGTTCCATCCGGTACTGCTCGAGCTGGACGGGGTCGACGGCGCGGGTGACCACCAGGTAGTCGCGCATCACGATGCCGTGCCGGTTCTCCTCCGCTGTCCACCGGTTGACCCAGGTGCCCCACGCCCCGTCGAGGGAGAAGCTGGCGGCGATCTCGCGGTGATACGAGGGCAGGTTGTCCTCGGTGAGCAGGTTGGTGATCATGGCGATCTTCGCCAGCTCGGAGAGCCGGGACTGGTCCGGGTCCCAGTCCACCCCACCCATTTCCGCGAAGTTCCGTCCCTCGTCCCATGGCACGTAGTCGTGTGGATTCCAGTTCTTGGTCATCGACAGGTGCCGGTTGAGATTGGCTTCGACCGTCGGCTCGAGCTCTCTGAGCAGGTCGAGTTGGGTGAACGTCATGGTCATGAGAACTCCTTGGGAAGGAAGAACCTCGAGAACCAGTACCTGGCCCGCGGCGATACCCGCGGTTGTCCAGGCCCTATTGAACACCGCGAGTCGCGACACTTCCAGGAAAAGCACGGATTCGATCCAGCTCCTCCGGCCAGGCGCAGATTCCCGGTGGATCGGGTCGGGTGTCTCTGGTGGTCGGGACATCGGGCGCGCCATCCTCGTCGCAGTCGAAACGGTCGGGACAGAACCGGAGGAGCGTGCAGATGAGTACCACCATTCCCGCGGAGGGGCGCCAGGTCGACGCGGCCGGTCGGCGCGGGCCGTCGTCGTGGTGGGCGGTGACCGGTGTGATCGCCGGTCTCGCCGGGATCATCGGCATACAGGCCAGTACCGGCCTCTCCGCCACCATGGACGAGGGCGTCGTGGGCAATGCCGTCGCCATGATGAACAGGATGGCCGAGCAGCGGACCCTGATCCTGACCGAGCACGTGGCCATGAACGTGGCGGCGCTGCTGCTGCTCGTCTTCGCCGCCGGGCTGTGTCGCCGACTCGCGGCCGGCCTCGAGTCGCACAGCCTGCTGCCCCAGGTCGCGGCGGGCGGGCTGATCCTCACCTCGGCAGCGCTTCTGATCGGCACCGGCCTGACCACCGAGCTCGTGTTCGGGCTGAGCGCGGGTGACCAGTTGCTGCCGGAGTTCGCGGCCTTCGGTGCGCACTGGATGGGGACCATCCCGTGGCTGTGGGCGGGCGCGGGCGTCAGTGCGCTCGCGGTCGCGGCGGCCTCGCTGCGACACGGCGCGCTGCCGCGATGGATCGGCTGGACGAGCGCGGTGCTCGGCGCGGTCACGGCGCTGTTCGGGATCTCCCCGCTGCAGTACATGGCGGGCTTCACCGGGCCGGTCTGGGTGTTGGTGTGCGCGGTCGGACTGTGGTTCTCGGGGCGTTCCGCACGAGGGTGACCCAGAATGATCCTCCGGCCTGTGAGTCCTTCTGGCCCGCCAGCGGACCAGAAGGACTCACAGGCGCCGGAGGCGCATACGAGGAGGAACGGTTGAGCGAGCGAAGTGGGGGGTCGGCGGGCACCGGCGGATGGCCGGTGCCG
>NZ_JBSGTR010000016.1:0-84049 GCF_053607505.1 Rhodococcus sp. NPDC055112 | reverse complement strand
CAGGGCAGCGCTACCCACAACGGCGCGCCATCCCGCGAGGGACGGCGCGCCGTTGCCGTTCGCGGCCCCACCCCTACGACCGAGAGCCGACCGCGTTGACCCAGCCATCCGAATCAACTGCCCTCGTCGTCGGGCTGGGAAATCCAGGACCGCAGTATGAACGCACCAGGCACAACGTCGGGTTCATGGTGGTCGACGCCCTGGCCGCCCGCGAGCGGGCCCGGTTCAGCGCACACAAGAAGAGCGGCTCGGACGCGGTCACGCTCCGCATCGCCAGCCGTCAGGTGATCGTGGCAAAGCCGCGCTCGTACATGAACCTGTCCGGGAAGCCGGTGGCCGCGCTTGCCCGGTTCTTCTCGGTCGAACCCGCAGATCTCGTGGTCGTGCACGATGAGCTGGACCTGGACTATGGCACGCTCCGACTCAAGCTCGGTGGCGGCGAGGGCGGGCACAACGGCCTCCGCTCGATCTCCAGCGCGATCGGCACCAAGGACTACCTGCGCGCCCGCGTCGGCATCGGCAGGCCGCCCGGCCGGATGGATCCCGCGGACTACGTGCTCAAGCCGTTCTCGTCGGTCGAGCGCAAAGAACTGGACCTGGTCTGCGAGGAGGCCGCGGACGCCGTCGAGCTGCTGCTCCGCGTCGGACTCGAGGCCGCGCAGAACCAACTGCACTGATCGAACCGGGCTGGCTACTATCTGGGCTACGCGGCGGACGTCGCGATGGTGTGCAAATCGAGAATGACGCAGGGGGCCTAGTGATTCGGTGGGGTGGCGCAGCAGGTGCCGGGCTCGTGCTCGTGGCCGGGATCCTGGTGGGCGGCTGCGCGAACTCGGGTACCCCCGGGGTCGCCACCGCGGCCGAGGCGGTCCAGGTCGATCCCGCCGAGTACGCGATCGGCGACGGCAAGCACGTGTTCCACCTCGTCTCCGGGGCCGCGGGCTGCTGGTTCAACCCGAACCAGGCCGACAACCAGGCGCCGCACATGCTGTGCGACCTCCCGCTGCCGAAGTCGGATCCGCCGATCGTCGACCCCCAGACCGGCGTGCGGGCGCCCGCCGACGCGATCGTCATCGAGCCCGACGGGGTCCGCAAGGTCGTCAACGTCGCCGGGGCCTTCATCACGGGCCAGTTGCTGCCGCCCGGCTCGACGCTCACGGTCGGGGATCTGTCGTGCACCGCCCTCGACGGCAAGTCCATGTCCTGCAGGGGACCCGCCGGATCGTTCAGTTTCGACGGCTCGACCGCCGAGGTCAGCATCCGCGAATAGCAGGCCCGCCGACGCTGCGCCGGATCACGCCCCGCTCACCAGCGACGCCGATCGCCCGCGCCGCAGCTTGCCGGAGGACGTCTTCGGGATGCTGCCCGGACCGAGCACGGCCACCGTCCTCGGTCGGACGCCGACCTCCGAGACCACCGCGTGCACCACCTCGTGCTCGATCCGCTTGACCTCCTCGGGATCCTCGTGGTCGTTGGTCTCCACCGCGACGGCGAAGGACTCCCGCTTCTGCCCCGCATCGAGCCGCACCGCGACGGCGTTGCCCGGCCGGACCCCCCTGACGGTGCACGCGGCCCGCTCGATGTCGGTCGGGTAGACGTTGCGCCCGCCCATGATGATCACGTCCTTGACGCGCCCGCACACCACCATCAGGCCCTCTTCGGTGAAATAGCCGACGTCACCGGTGTTGAACCACCCCTCCGCGTCCCGTGCTGGCCTGTGCCCGTCCACGGTGAGGTAGCCGGGGGTCACCGACCCGCCCCTGAGCTCGATGACGCCGACCGCACGCCGTGGCAGCACTCGACCGTCCTCACCGACGATGCGCCCCTCCAGGCCCGACACCAGCGGGCCGAGAGTCGGGAGCCGACGGGCATTGGCGCGGTCGGTCGGTACCGCCAGGCCCCCCGCCTCGAACAGGTCCGGATCCACCAGGTCCAGCACCAGTCCCTGCCCCGGCTGGGGCAGGGAGACCGCGAGGGTCACCTCGGCCATCCCGTACGTCGGTGCCAACGCCGACGGGTCCAGCCCGAATCGTGCCCCAGCCTCCGCGAGCGCGAGCATCGTGTCGGCGTCCACCGGCTCCGCACCGTTGAGCAGACAGCGCACCGTCGACAGGTCCACGACGCCGTCCTCTGCCTGCGCGAGCCGCCTGGCGAGCAGGGAGTACGCGAAATTCGGCGCGGCGGTGACCGTGCCCCGGTACTTGCCCATCAGCTCCGCCCACAACAGCGGCGAGGTGAGGAAGTCCATCGGCGTGATGCTGACGATCTCGGCACCGATCTGCATCGGCAGGGTGAGGAAACCGACCATGCCCATGTCGTGGAACAGCGGCAGCCAGCTCACCATCACGTCGTCGTCGACCGAGAACTTGATCCGGGAGAGCATCGCCCAGGAGTTCGTGTAGAAGTTCCCGTGCGTGATCTGCACGGCCTTGGGTGACCCGGTCGATCCCGACGTGAGCTGCTGCAAGGCGATGTCGGACTCGGCGGTCCGCACCGGATCGATGTCGGGTCCCGCACGCAGGTGCCCGACCGTGACGACCCTGATGCCACGCTCCTCGAGCAGCGGCGCCGCCGCGTCGAAGGGGGCGCCGAGGATGACAGCCTTGGCCGAGATCATGCGGATGACCGTCTCGGTGTCCTCCGCCCAGACGGTGAGGTCGGTACGCGGAGTCGGCTGGTGCAGCATGGTCACGGAGGCACCGCGCATCCAGATGGCCTGCACGGACGGGGCGATGTCCACCGGCTGACCGGCGAGAATCCCGATCGCATCGCCGTGACCGATGCCCGCGGCCGCGAGCGCGCCCGCCATCGCGCGGGCGACCGCGTGTATCTCGCTCCAGACCTGGCGGTGCGGACTGTCCGGTTCCCCGGTCACGAGCCCACGGGGGCTGTCCGCAGCGTTGGCAAACATCTCTTCGGTGAACCGGCTCATGACGCCCTCCTCCGCACGATGGAGGGACGAGGCGGTCGGGCGCGGAGAACGCCGCACCGAGGGCCCCAGAGCCCTCACTGGTACTTCTGGAAACGCAATTCGGCCGTTACTCCCGCGGGGCCACGGCCTGGTTCGGGATGCACTCGAGCATAGGCGTCACCCGCACGGGTAACCTGGGATATTGGCGTTTCGCCATCTTGTCCGTCTCATATCAGTTAGGAACCCCGGTGACCACCGAGCCCGCGTCGGCGTCTGCCTTCACCTCCCCCGACGCCCCCGCGGAGGTCGCCTCGGCAGGCCCCGCGACGCCGAAGGGCCTGGCCGCCGAGGCCACCCGGCGGCGGACCTTCGCGGTCATCTCGCATCCGGACGCCGGTAAGTCCACGCTCACCGAGGCCCTCGCGCTGCACGCGAAGATGATCTCGGAGGCGGGCGCCGTGCACGGCAAGGCCGGTCGCCGGTCCACCGTCTCCGACTGGATGGAGATGGAGAAGGCCCGCGGCATCTCGGTCAGCTCGACGGCGCTGCAGTTCAACTACAAGTCCGGCGAGTCCGAGCCGGACGATCCGATCAGCGTCATCAACCTCGTCGACACCCCTGGTCACTCCGACTTCTCGGAGGACACCTACCGGGTGCTCACCGCCGTCGACGCCGCGGTCATGCTGATCGACGCCGCCAAGGGCCTCGAGCCGCAGACCCTCAAGCTGTTCCAGGTGTGTCGCCACCGCGGCATCCCGGTCATCACCGTGATCAACAAGTGGGACCGCCCTGGTCAGACCCCGCTGGAGCTGCTCGACGAGATCCATGAGCGGATCGGCCTGACCCCGACTCCCCTGTACTGGCCGGTGGGCATCGCGGGCGACTTCCGCGGCCTGCTGCGGCGCGGAGAGGACGGCACCCCGCAGGAGTACATCCGATTCACCCGCACGGCGGGCGGCGCCACGATCGCGCCCGAGGAGATCCTCGACGCCGACGCAGCCGCGGCCCGTGACGGCTCCGACTGGGAAACCGCGGTCGAGGAGAGCGAGTTGCTCTCGGCCAGCGGGCAGGACCACGACCAGGAGATGTTCCTGGCCGGACAGACCTCCCCGGTCATCTTCGCCTCCGCGATGCTGAACTTCGGTGTCCGGCAGATCCTCGACACCCTGGTGGCGCTCGCGCCCGCCCCCGGCCCGCGCGACGACATCAAGGGCGTGGCGCGCGAGGTCACCGACCCGTTCAGCGCGGTGGTGTTCAAGGTGCAGGCGGGCATGGACACGAGCCACCGAGATCGCTTGGCGTTCATGCGGATCGTCTCCGGCGTCTTCGAGCGCGGGATGGTCGTGACCCACGCCCAGACCGGCAAGCCCTTCACCACCAAGTACGCGCAGACCGTGTTCGGCCGCGAGCGCTCCACCGTCGAGTCGGCGTACCCGGGCGACGTGGTCGGCCTGGTGAACGCGACCGCCCTGGCCCCCGGTCACACCCTGTTCACGGACAAGAAGGTGGAGTTCCCGCCGATCCCCTCGTTCGCGCCCGAGCACTTCTCGGTGCTGCGCGCGGAGAGCGCGAGCAAGTACAAGCAGTTCCGCCGCGCCGTGGAGCAGCTCGACTCCGAGGGCGTGGTCCAGGTGCTGCGCAACGACATTCGCGGCGACGCGGCGCCGGTGATGGCGGCCGTCGGCCCGATGCAGTTCGAGGTGGTTGCCGCGCGGATGAAGGCGGAGTTCTCGGTGGAGGCCCGGATGGAGGGTCTGCCGTACGCGCTGGCTCGCCGCACCGACGCCGAGTCCGCCACCGAGCTGGGCCGCCAGCGCGGGGTCGAGGTCTTCACCAGGTCCGACGGCGTGATGCTCGCCCTGATCAGCGACAAGTGGCGGCTGCAGTACCTGCAGAAGGAGCTTCCTGAGCTGACCCTCGAGCCGCTCGTCGCGACCGCCGACTAGCTCGGTGAACCCGCTGCTCACCCTGTTCGATGCGGAACTGCACATCGGCGGGGCCACGATCCTGTGGCGTGAGATCGTCGGCAACACCTTCGGCATCGCGTCCGCGATCGGCGGGATGAAGCGCGTGGTGTGGGCGTGGCCGGTCGGCATCGCCGGAAATGCGTTGCTGTTCACCGTGTTCATGGGCGCGCTGTTCCACACCCCGCAGGAGCTGAACCTGTACGGCCAGGCAGGCCGCCAGCTGATGTTCATCACCGTGAGCGTGTACGGATGGACGCAGTGGCTGCGGTCGCGGCACGAGTCCGGGCAGGCGGTGCTGCCGCGGTGGGCGCCGCCGCGGGACCGGCTCCTGCTGGTGCTCGCGATGGCCGCCGGCACGGTGGCGTTCGCGCAGATCTTCGCCCGGCTCGGGTCCTACGGACCGTGGGCCGAGGCGTGGATCTTCATGGGCTCGATGCTCGCCACCTACGGGATGGCCCGCGGCTGGACCGAGTTCTGGTTGATCTGGATCGCCGTCGACGTCGTCGGCGTCCCACTGCTGCTCAAAGCCGGCTACTACCCGTCGGCGATCCTCTATCTGGTGTACGCGGGCTTCGTGGTCTGGGGCTTCGCGGTGTGGCTGCGGATCCAGCGTCGGACGACGCCCGTGCGGGTCTAACGAACCCCTAATGATTCGCTAACGGGCGCCGAGTTTTTCGTCCATACCTTGGGTCACGTCGAAGCCACCGTGGCTACGACAGGACCCAAGGAGTTCCCATGCGCAAGTCCCTCACTGCCGGCACCTTCCGCGCACGCGCAGGCATCGCGGCCGCGGGCATCGCGGCCGTCGCCGCCGTCGCCGTCCCCGGCGTCGCGTGGGCCAACGACTCGATCCCGCAGGGCGGCGCCGTCGCCGTCCAGCAGTCCGGCCCCGCGGTGGCAGGCGCACCGCTGGACGCGGCGACCTGTGCGGCCACGGCCGTCGAGGTCAGCCCGGAGACGCTGCAGAAGATGCTCGAGGACGGGACCGCGATGCCCGCCGTCGCGACTGTCCCGGCGACCCCCGCGGGCGAGCCGGGACAGCCGCTCGCGGACGTCCTGACCGAGGGGGTGCAGCGGTTGATCGCCGACGGGACCGCGATGCCCGCCGTCACCTCTGCCCCCGCGACCCCCGCGGGCGAGCCGGGACTGGTCCTCACGCAGGTGCTCACCGACGAGGAGGCGCAGAGGATGATCGCCGACGGCACCATCGCGCGCGGCGTCCCGGCGGACGAACTGCCCGCGGATGTGCAGATGCTGACCGTTGAGATGGACGAGAACGCCCCGGCAGGCGCCGTCACCGTGACTCGCGTCTGCTAGGACACCTTCGCGGCCCTGGCACCATGGATGTGGTGACCGATACCGCCCGCATCCTCGTCGTCGACGACGACCCCAAGGTCCTGGCCTCGCTGGAGCGGGGGCTCCGTCTGTCCGGGTTTCACACCGAGACCGCGACGGACGGCGCCTCCGCCCTGCGGGCCGTGTCCGACGAGTGCCCCGCCGCGATCGTCCTCGACGTGAACATGCCCGGCCTCGACGGTGTCGGCGTGGTCACCGCGCTGCGGGCGATGGGCAACGAGGTGCCGATCTGCGTGCTCAGTGCGCGCAGCTCCGTCGGCGACCGGATAGCGGGCCTGGAGGCAGGCGCGGACGACTACCTGACCAAGCCGTTCGAGCTCGGCGAACTGGTCGCCCGGCTGCGGGCGCTGCTGCGGCGGGCACCCCGGGCCGCGGCGCCCGCCGGGACCGTGACGGTCGGGGCCCTGGAGGTGGACCTGCCGGGGCGGCGCGCCCACGTCGCGGGCCGCAGGCTCGACCTGACCAAGCGCGAATTCGACCTGCTCGGCGCGCTGGCGGAGAACACGGGCGTCGTGCTCAGCCGACCCCAGCTGCTGCGCCTGGTGTGGGGCTACGACTTCGATGCCGACACCAATGTTGTCGACGTCTTCGTCACCTATCTACGCAAGAAACTGGAGGCGAACTCGATGCCACGAGTCCTGCACACAGTCCGCGGCGTCGGATTCGTCCTGCGAGCGCAACCGTGAGGCGGTCGCTGTCGCTGCGGGCGCGGGTCGCCATCGTGTCGGCGTTGTCCGCGGCCGTCGTCATCGTCGCGATCGGCGCCGCCATCGCGGTGTTCCTGCGGGTGAACGGCTCCGAGCAGATCGACAGGACCCTCGACTCGGTGACGTTGTCGGCCCCGGCCAACACACTCCCGGCCGACACGATCTCGGCCGACATAATCGACGTGGCACCGGCCCTTCCGCTGCCTGCCGTCGTGTCAGGAGGGTCCGAAGAGGCCACCGCGGCCGAGGACGCGACCAGAACGGAGTTGCTGGCAGGTACCCCGGTCCGCATCCGCGACGTCGCGGTCCCAGGAGAGCCGGGCGCCTTCCTGGCGTTGACCGTCCCGGAGGACCCGCTGACCCAGGCCATCCGCCAACAGCAGGTGGCGGTCGCGATCGCGGCCGTCGTCGCGATCGCGGCGGCGGGCGGGCTGGGCTGGCTGCTGGCCGGGCGGGCCGTGCGCCCGCTGCGGCTGCTCGCCGACGCCACCCATGACATCGGCGACGATCCCGGTGCCGCCCGTCCGAGCGTGCGCGGGGCCAGGGAGGCCGAGGACCTGTCCGAGGCGATGGGGCACATGCTCGACCGGATCGCCGCGGCCCAGAAGCGGACCGAGGAAGCTCTTGGGTCCGCCCGCGACTTCGCCGCGGTGTCCGCGCACGAGCTGCGCACGCCGCTGACCTCGATGCGGACCGACCTCGAGGTGCTCTCAACGATGCGGCTCACCGGCGAGCAGCGAGACGAGATCCTCCGCGACCTGCTCGGCACGCAGCGTCAGGTCGAGACCACCCTGACCGACCTCGAACGGCTCGCGGTCGGCGAGCTCTCCGACGTCGCGGACCACGAGCAGCTGGACCTGGCCGAGCTCGTCGACCGCTGTGTCCAGGCGGCCAAGCGCATCCACCCCGACCTGGACATCGCCGTCTCCGCCCCCGAACCCGTTGTCGTGCGTGGCATTCCGACCGGGCTACGGCTGGTCCTCGACAACGCCATCACCAACTCGGTCCGGCACGGCGGAGCCGAGCGGGTGCTCGTGACGGTCAGCGGTGACGCCGACGGCGGCGCCGTGATCACCGTCGACGACGACGGGAGCGGCGTGCCGGAGGCCGAGCGGGCCTCGGTGTTCGAGCGCTTCGTCCGCGGCACCTGCTCCGGCTCCGCGGGATCCGGGCTCGGCCTCGCGCTGGTCGCCCAGCAGGCCGAGCTGCACGGCGGGACCGTGGAATTGGTGGACAGCCCGCTGGGTGGTGTCCGGCTGGCGCTGCGGCTCCCCCGCTCCGGCCCCGCCGAGTGTGCACCTACCGTCGCCGCCGCCAGGGCGATGCCCCGATAGCTGCACACTCGACCGACAGCGGTCAGATCCCGGCGCGCCGGACGAGGGCATCCGTGACCGTCGGGGCGAAATTGTCCAGGAACCGCAGCAGCTCCGCATAGGTCGGGAGCAGCTCGACCGGCCGGGTCCGGATCGCGGTGACCAGCCAGGACGCCGCGTCCTCGGGGGTCAGCGCCGGCATCGCGTCGTAGTCCTTCGTCGGCGCGATCATCGGGGTGCGGATCAGCGGGAAGTGCACGGTCGTCACGGACACCCCGCGGCCGTCGAGCTCGGCGCCGAGGTCGCGCCCGAACGCGCTGACCGCGGACTTCGACGCGTGGTACGCCGCGAACTTGGGCATGACGCCACCCGGCACGCCCCAGGTGGCCACGTTGACCACGTGTCCCTGCCCGCGCTCGAGCATCTGCGGCAGCAGCGCGAGGGTGAGCCGCACCGGGCCGAAGTAGTTCAGTGCCATGGTGCGTTCGAAGTCGTGGAAGCGGTCGAGGGAGTCCTCGACCGGGCGGCGGATCGACCGGCCCGCGTTGTTGACGAGCACGTCGACGGGACCGATCTCATCGCGGACGTGGGTCCGTGCCGGTCCACGTCGTCCGGATCGGTGAGGTCGCAGGGCACGGCGTGCGCGGTCCCGCCCGCGCCCGCGATCTCGTCGCGCACGGCCTCGAGCGCCTCCGCACCCCGCGCGACGAGGATCAGCTCGGCGCCCTCGGCGGCGAGGCGCCGCGCGGCCGCCTCCCCCACCCCGGACGACGCCCCGGTCAGCAGAATCCGCTTGCCCTCGATCCGATGCTCGCGCACAGGCAGGAACTTCGCGGCGATGGCCCGGGCGGACGGGATCGGGCTCAACGCCGCGCGGGCGAGGATCTCGGTGATCACGATTGCTGACTCCTCCGGTAGGGATGGCGGATTCGATGCTATCCGCGCGCCGAGGAACGCCGCCGACTGTGCAGTTGCCGGGGCGTCGCCCGGGAAGCGGCGACGGAAGCTGCACACTCGGCGGGGCGGGCGGGGCTAGTCGAACAGCGCGGCGATCGCGTCCCGGTCCACCTCGGCGAGACTCGACGGCGACCAGGCCGGGTTGCGGTCCTTGTCGACCAGCACCGCGCGCACGCCCTCGACGAAGTCGGGCCCGACGGTCACCGGGCCGGTCAGCGCCAGCTCACGGTCGAGGCACCGCGACAGCCCGTCGTCCGCGCCGCGCCGGATCATCTCCGCGGTGACGAAGGCGGCGGTCGGCGACACCGCGGTCAGCGCGGTCCTCGCCTGCATCGCCCACTCGTCGTCCCCGGTCAGCCGGGCCAGCATGTCCGCGGGCGTGCCCTGCGTGAACACCTCGTCGATCTCGGCCTGCCGCGCGGCCAGCGGCGCCTCGGGGGCCTGCTCGCCGAACTTCTCGAGCGCCTCGGCAGCCGAGCCACCGCGGATCGCGTCGGCCAGCTCCGCCAACCGCTCGCTCGGCACGAAATGCGTCGCCAGCCCGAACGCGACGGCGTCGCCCGCCGAGGCCCTGGCGCCGGTGAGCCCGAGGTACATCCCGGCCGCGCCGGTCAGCCGCGGCAGGAAGTGGCTCGCGCCCACGTCCGGGAAGAACCCGATCGCGGTCTCCGGCATGGCGAGCACCGCCCGCTCGGTCACCACCCGGACCGAGCCGTGCACCGAGATGCCGAGCCCGCCGCCCATCGCGGCGCCGTCGATCAGCGAGATGTAGGGCTTCGGGTACTCGCCGATCAGCAGGTTGAGCCGGTACTCGTCGGCGAAGAACCCGTGCACGAACTCGCGGTCGCCGCGCAGCACCGCCTCCCGCACCGCCTTGATGTCGCCGCCCGCGCAGAATGCCCGCTCGGAACCGCTGGTCACCAGCACCGTCTCGACCGCGGGATCGTCGCGCCAGCGCAGCAGCGGCTCGTACAGGTCGCGGATCATGCTCGGGTCGAGGGCGTTGAGCGCCTTCGGTCGGTCCAGCACGATCTCGCCGACGCCGTCGACGACATTGGTCCGGATGAAGCTCATGCACACTCCAATTCAGGTGATGTCGCGGTCACGGCCACAGGACGTCCGTGATCCACCCGGCGGTCGACCACCCCGCTGACGGCCCGGGCCGCCGGTACCGCAACCGCTGGTGTCTGCGCCCCGGGTCGGCGAGCCAGAACTCGACGCTGTCCGGGACCAGGCACCAAGCCTGCCAGGCCGGCGCGACGAGGCCCGGCTCGGCCTCGATCCGGGCGACCGACTCGGCGACCGCGCGGTCGTACTCGACCGGATCGGCCAGCACCTCGCTCTGTCGGCTGGCCGCGGCGACTGCGCGGGCGGTCACCGACCGTTCGAGGTAATCCCGCGCGCTCACCCGCGCCTCCCCCGGCTCGGCGTGGCCGCGGATCCGGACCTGCCTGCCAACCCCGGCCCAGTAGAAGGTCAGGGCCGCCGAGGCGTTCGCCGCCAGCTGATGTCCCTTCGGGGAGTCCACCGAGCCCGAGAACCACCAGCCCCGCTCGTCGACGTCCTTGAGGATGAGCGTCCTGGCGTCGACCCGGCCGTCGTCCTCCGTCGTGGACAGAACGGCCGCCTGGGGTTCCGGCACGCCCGCCGCGACCGCGTCCTCCAGCCAGCGCAGGAACAGCGGTGACGGGGTGGGCGTCGGGTCAAGGACATCGGCGGCCGCCGTGGTGGCCGTCAGGGCGGGCAGGGCACGCAGCCACGCGCGGGTGTCGGCGAACGAGGACCGGGGCGCGATGTCGGGCACGGTTCGAACCCTAGGCCCCCACCACGGTTCCGCGCACCGCGAGGACGCACCGCCGACCGAGAGCGCCTCGGGCCGAGGACGATTCGACTCCGGGGGTGTCCGTCAGGCGGAGGCCTGGGTGGCGGACGGGGTCACCGAGAGCGCCCACCGGCTCGAGGTGACCTGGAAGCTCGGGATGTCGGCGAGGGAGATGACCACCTCGTAGGTGCGCTCGTAGCCAGTGTGCGAGATGCGCCACCGTCCGTCCGCGCCCCTGGCGTACCGATCGTGATAGAAGGCCGCGCCGCGTAGCAGCATCCCGTCCTCCGGAATGATCACCGTGTCCGAGAGCACCCAGATCCCGGACGCAGTGTCACCGTCCACCTCGATCTCGGGCTGCCCGGTCAGGTGCTCGGTCAGCACGTGCGGGGCCAGCGTGATCTCCATGAACGAGACCAGCGCATCACGATCCTCGAACCGGAGATGCTCGCCGTAGGTCGCCGTCGCGTCGGGCAACAGGGTGTCGCGGAACGTGGACCAATCCTTGGTGTCCAGCGCGCGGGTGTACCGGTATTTGAGTCTGCAGATCTCGGCGACGGCCTCCAGATCCATGATGCACGCCTTCCATGACGGGACTCATGCACAGATACTGACCTGCATCGCAGACTAGTCTCCTTCGACCGGGAAGGAGGCCGGAATGGGTGAGCGCCGGTTCACTCCAGCTCGGCGGCCAGCTCCATCCAGCGCTCCTCCGCGCCGTCCTTGTCCATCACGACCTGCCGGAGCTCCGCGTCGAGCGACTGCAGCTTGGCCGGATCCGTCGCGGCCTCCGCCAGCGCCGCGTGCAGCTTGGTCTCGCGCTCGTCGAGCTTGACGATCTGGCGCTCGAGCTTGCTCAGCTCCTTGCGGGCTGCCCGGTCCGCGGCGCCATCCTTGACCTGTGCGGGTGCGGACGAACCCGACAGCGCCTGGCTGGTGGTACCGGCCGCCTCGACCGCGGCCCGACGCCGGCGCAGGTAGTCGACGATCCCGCCGGGCAGGTTGGTGAGCTTGCCGTCACCGAACAGCGCCCAGGTGGAGTCACAGATCCGCTCGATCAGGTAGCGATCGTGACTGATCACCACCATCGTGCCCGCCCAGCCGTCGAGGATGTCCTCGAGCTGCTGCAGCGTGTCGATGTCCAGGTCGTTGGTCGGCTCGTCGAGCAGCAGCACGTTCGGCTCGGACATAAGCACCCGGGTCAGCTGCAGCCGTCGTCGCTCACCACCGGACAGATCTCCGACTCGGGTGCGCTGACGGGCCGGGGTGAAGCCCAGCCGCTCGGCCAGCTGACCAGCGGATATTTCCTTGTCACCCAACACGATCCGCTCGGCGACGTCCTTTACTGCCTCGAGCACGCGCAGATCGGTCGGCAGGTCGTCGAGTTCCTGGCGCAGCCAACCGATCTTGACGGTCTGCCCCTGCTTCCGTCGGCCCGTCGCGGGTTCGATTTCGCCCGCGAGGGTGCGCAGCAGCGTGGTCTTGCCGGAGCCGTTGACACCGACCAGGCCGATGCGCTCGCCGGGCGCCAAGCGCCAGGTCAGATCGTTCACCAGTTCCCGGCCGTCCGGCGCGGCGATCGTGGCATCCTCGAGTTCGATGACCACCTTGCCGAGTCGGCTGTTCGCGAACGACGCCAGCGCGACTTTGTCCCTGGGCGGGGGCACGTCGGCGATCAGCGCCTCGGCCGCCTCGATCCGGTACTTGGGCTTGGAGGTGCGGGCGGGCGCACCGCGACGCAGCCAGGCGAGTTCCTTGCGCGCGAGGTTCCGGCGACGCTCCTCGGAGGCGTCGGCCTGCCGGGAGCGCTCGGCGCGGGCAAAGATCCAGTCGTTGTAGCCGCCCTCGTAGGCCTCGACCTTTCCGCCGACGACCTCCCATGTGCGGTTGGCGACGGTGTCGAGGAACCACCGGTCGTGCGTGACGACCACCAGCGCGCTTCGCCGGTCGACGAGATGCTCGGCCAGCCACTGCACGCCCTCGACGTCGAGGTGGTTGGTCGGCTCGTCGAGCACGAGCAGGTCCAGGTCCTGCACCAGCGCGGCGGCCAGCGCCACCCGGCGCCGCTCGCCACCGGACAGCCCCTCGACCACGCGATCGAGGCCGACGGCGTCGATGCCGATTCCGGTCAGGATCGACCGGATCCGAGCGTTGCCTGCCCATTCGTGTTCGTCGACCCCGAGCGGGGCCAGCACCACGTCCGCGACGGTCGAGCCCGCGGGCAGCACGCCACGCTGGGTGACCACCGCCATCCGCAGTCCGCCGACCCGGCTCACCCGGCCGGAGTCCGGCGGCTCGATGCCTGCGAGCACCTCGAGCATGGTGGTCTTGCCGCCGCCGTTGAGGCCGACGACACCGATACGCTCGCCCTCCTGGACGCCGAGCGACACCGAGTCGAGCAGCGGTTTGATCCCGAATGACTTCGAGACCTGCTCCAGATTGATCAGATTCGCCATCAGCGCTCCGTCTTGTCGTCGATCATGCGGGCACCGGGCACCGGTCCGTGGGCTGTTCGCACGGTCCGGCAGACGCCTGCGCCCGCCAGTTCCGCACTGACCGCCACGGCCGCGTCGGCGTCCGCGCAAAGAAAGGCACAGGTGGGCCCCGAACCCGAGACGATCCCGGCCAGGGCACCCGCGGCGGTACCCGCCCGCAGGGTGCGGCGCAGCTCCGGCTTGAGAGACAGCGCCGCGGGCTGCAGGTCGTTACCGAGCAGGGGGGCGAGCTGATGGGGATCTCCGACGGCCAATGCGTGCATCAGCTCGTCGGGGTCGCCGAGCCGGGGCGGGTCGCCCTCGGCCCGCAACCGGTCCAGCTCGCGGAACACGTCAGGGGTCCGCAGCCCGCCCTTGGCCAGCGCGAGAACCCAGTGAAAGGTGTTGCGGGACAGCACCGGCAGCAGCTTCTCCCCGCGACCGGTACCGATCGCGGTGCCGCCGCGCAGCGAGAACGGTACGTCGCTGCCGAGCCGGGCGGCGTACTCGTCCAGATCGGCGCGTTCGAGGCCGAGCTCCCAGAGCTCGTCGAGGGCGACCAGCGTCGCCGCGGCGTCGGCGCTGCCGCCCGCCATGCCACCCGCGACCGGGATGCCCTTGGCGATCGCGATGGCGACAGCGGGGTCCCGGCCCGCCCGCTCGGCGAGCAGCTCGGCGGCCTGCCAGACCAGGTTGCGGCGGTCCGTCGGCACCACCCGCGCGCTCTCGCCCTGGACCACGACCGAGAGCTCGTCGGCGTCACGGACCTCGACGTCGTCGTGCAGCGAGAGCGCCTGGAAGACCGAGGTGAGCTCGTGATAGCCGTCTTCGCGCAGGTCACCGACGCCGAGGTGCAGATTGACCTTCGACGGTGCCCGGACGATCACCGGGCGAGGAACAGCGGACAGCACAAGGCACCAGCGTAGTGGAACAAATGCGGTCCGATGACCGCGCCGAGGGGACGACGATGGTGGTGGACGCCGCCAACCCACCAAGGAGCCGTCATGACCGATCCCCGCGACCCCGACCAGGAGCGGACCCTGGTGCCGCGGCCCGCCGCCCTGCCCTACCTGTCCGTGCCCGACGCCCGCCGCGCGATCGAGTGGTACGCCGAGGCCTTCGGCGCCCATGTCGACGGCGAGCCGGTGATGATGCCCGACGGCCGGGTCGGTCACTGCGAGCTGGTGATCGGCGACGGCACGCTGTACCTGGCCGACGAGTTCCCCGAGATCGGCTTCACCGCGCCCGCCCCCGGCCGTTCCGGGGTGAGCCTGATGCTGCCTGTCGCCGACACCGACGCCACGCTGGAGCGGGCGCGGGCGAGGGGCGCAGCCGTCGAACGCGAGCCGGCGAACGAGAACGGCCATCGCGGAGCCACTCTGATGGACCCGTTCGGTCACCGGTGGATGCTCGCCGGGCCGATCGGCTGAACCCGACCCCGATGATCAGGTCCCAGCCTTTGAGTGCCTAGATGAGCAGGGCCGCGACCGCCACACAGGCGATGGTGAAGGCCCCGGTCAGCACGCCGGTGGTGCCGGACCCGGTCACCAGGACGGCCGACGCCGTGGCGGGAACGGCCGACCCCAGCGCGATGGCCACGGCTGAGCGGACCCGGTGTGGCGCGGGATCGTCTGAAAACAGGGACTGGTCATGTGCGGTGAGCTGCATTGAATCGTCCTTTCCCTCTCCGGTTTCACAATCCGACGGCCCGCTCGAGCGCGGCGAGCTCGTCGTCGAGATATCCGAGCAGTGGCTGCAACGGCGGCACACTGCGGCGGCAGCCGGTCAACCCGAACGCGATCTCGTCGTCGGTGCTGGTGCAGGTGATGTTCAGGGCCTGCCCGTCGACGGGGATCGACAGCGGGTAGAGCGCGCTCAGCCGGGCACCGTTCCAGTAGAGGGGCGTCCCGGGGCCCGGCACGTTGGAGACCATCACGTTCGCGGGGCGGACCGGCCCGCCGAGGCCGAACATGCCGAGCGCCAACGGGGCGACACCGAGCGCGCTGGTGGCAAGGACCTGCGCCGTGCTCATGGTGCGCATCGAGTCCTTCCCCTCGCGCATGGCGGTGCGAACAGTGTCGAGCCGGGCCGCCGGATCGCCGAGGTGCGTGGCCAGATTGCACATGAGCAGCCCGATCTCGTTGCCCGCCTTGGCCTCTGGCTGTTCACGCCGCAACGAGACGGGCACCATCGCGATCAGCGGGTCGGTGGGCAGCGCGTCGAGTTCGTCCATGTAGGCGCGCAGCGCGCCCGCGCACATCGCCAGCACCACGTCGTTGATCGTGGCGTCACCGCACTTCGCGACGAGCCGCAGCCGCTCGATCGGCCAGGACTGCGCCGCGAACCGCCTGGCGCCCCCGATCGGCACGTTGAAGATGCTGCTGGGCGCCGCGAAGGACAGTGACCCGCCGCGATCGCGCCTGGCCCGGTCGACCGTGCCCGCGAGGGCGGGCAGGAGGCCGACCGCCTCGCCGACGGCGCCGCGCGCGACGCGCAGGACCGCCGACGCCAGGTCGAGGGGACCACCGCGGGCGGGCTCGACGGAGCCCTCGGCGGACACGTCCGGGACCAGCGTGAGCGCGGGACGCTCCCGCACGAGCGGCTCCCATGGGGCGGGCATCTCGCGCGCCTCAGGATCCTCGCTGAGCGCGCTGCGCAAGAGTTTCATCGCGGACACGCCGTCGGCGAGGGCGTGGTGGATCTTCGTGTACACCGCGAACCGGCCGTCCTCCAGGCCCTCGATCAGGTGCATCTCCCACAGCGGGCGACTGCGATCGAGCAACCCGCCGTGCAGGCGGGACACGAGTTCGAGCAACTCCGTGAGCCCGCCGGGCGCCGGGAGCGCCTCGTGGCTGACGTGGTGGCCGAGGTCGATGTCGGTGTCGGTCTCCCAGCCCCACTGACCGAGCGAGGTCACCGATCGCCTGGCCCGCTTGCGCAGCAGCGGCGACACCTCGCCCCTCGCGAAGGCCGCGTCGAGCATCGCCCGCACGTCCCTCGCCCCTGCGCCCTCCGGGGGCGTGAACAGTGCCAGACCCCCGACGTGCATCGGATGATCCCGGGACTCCCCCAGCAGGAACATCGAGTCGGTCGGTGACATCGGCAGCAGCATTGACACGCCTTTCCTGAAATCCCGTGCCCGGAACCGTGAGCGGCCCCGGTCCCCCGGGGACCTGTCATTCCGGCGTTCCAGGTGTGCCGCTTTCCCATAGGTATTCTGTGAGAAAGATCACGAACCAGTAGCGCTTGAGACCTGTTCTACATCATTCGGAAATGGGAATCCACTTGAGCATATGTCCAGGTCCGGGGCCCGCCGAGGCACCGGCAAGATCAACTTGATTTGGCACGCGGGGACACAATCCATTCACCTGCAGATATCAAGATCAGGTGTTCCCCCCAGGGAATCGATACTCGCCGTAACAGTATCTTTCTCAATAAGAAAACTTCTTCCGCCGGTAACCCTACTCGCGAGTAAATAAATCGCTACCGACGAGTACGCTTAATGCCTACTCGCCAGTATCAATCTTATTACCGGTTGGTAGTTCCGATCAGCCATCCGGGCCCCATCGGCGCCGCATCGAAACAGACTGCACTGCAACGACATTGATCGATCCGCCGGCGGCGACGGACGCGACATGACAATGTCGGGGAAATACTGCATGCTTGCGTACCGGCAGGGTCGACTTGGGACGCCAGGCCGGGCGAGGATTACGCGTGACCGGATCGAATTCGCTCGCGCCTCGACTTCGTTTCCATACGAGGTTTCGGGTCCCAACCGCACTCGGTCGGGCATGTCCCAGGCCAACCGGTCCGGACTGCACACCGCTTCGGCACCCCTGACGGGGTTCGGGACGGCGGACGGTCGCGCAGGCGCGGCGCAGTCGACACACATATTCGAGAAACGGTGGGCGAGGATGTTCAAACGTGTAGCGGTGGTCAATCGAGGTGAGGCGGCGGTACGCCTGATCCGGGCGGTGCGCGAGCTCAATGCCGAGCACCCGTACGGCATCACGACGATCGCGCTGCACACGGACGCCGAGCGGCGGGCGATGTTCGTCCGGCAGGCGGACGAGGGTGTGACACTGCGGCCGTCCACCACGGCCGCCACCCCATATCTCGATCACGCCGAGCTCGAGCGCGCACTGATCGAGGCCAGGGCCGACGCCGTCTGGGTCGGCTGGGGCTTCGTCGCCGAGGACCCGGCGTTCGCGGACCTCTGCGCCCGCCTGAACATCACCTTCATCGGCCCCTCCGGCGACGCCATGCGCCTGCTCGGCGACAAGGTCGAGGCCAAGCTGCTCGCCGAGAAGGTCGGCGTCCCGGTCGCGCCGTGGTCCGGCGGTCCCGTCGAGACCCGCGCCGACGCCCGCAGGCACGCGCAGGCCATCGGGTACCCGCTGATCATCAAGGCCCGCTCCGGCGGCGGTGGCCGTGGCATCCGCAAGGTCTTCGTCGAGGACGAGCTCGAACTCGCCCTCGAGCGCACCCAGGGCGAGGCAGAGCGTTCCTTCGGCGACCCGGTCGTGTTCATCGAGCGCCTGGTCACCGAGGCCCGGCACGTCGAGGTGCAGGTCATCGCCGACGCGCACGGCAACGTCTGGGCCCCCGGCGTCCGGGACTGCTCCATCCAGCGCAAGAACCAGAAGGTCATCGAGGAGTCGGCCTCGCCCCTGCTGAGCAAAGAGCAGGCCGACCACCTGCGCGGCGTCTCCGCCGACCTGGTGCGCGCGGCCGGCTACTGCGGCGCCGCCACCGTCGAGTACCTGTACCAGCCCTCCCAGCAGGTCTTCACCTTCCTCGAGGTCAACACCCGCCTGCAGGTCGAGCATCCGATCACCGAGGCCACCACCGGCATCGACCTGGTCAAGCTGCAGATCCAGGTTGCGGGCGGCGACCCGCTGGTCGGCGACTGCCCGCCCGAGTTCGGCCACGCCGTCGAGGCCCGGCTCAACGCCGAGGACGCCGACAACGGGTTCGCCCCGGCCCCCGGCACCGTGCGTATGCTCAAGTTCCCGCTCGGATCCGGACTTCGCGTGGACACCGGAATCGCCCAGGGCGATGTCATCCCGCCCGACTACGACTCCATGGTCGCCAAGGTCATCGCCTGGGGCCGGGACCGATCCGAGGCCCTCGCCCGGCTGCGCACCGCGCTGCGCGAGACCACCGTCGTCCTCGACGGCGGCACCACCACCAAGTCCTTCCTGCTGGACCTGCTGGACCGCGAGGAGGTGATCACCGCCAGCGCGGACACCGGATGGCTCGATCGCACCGGCGCGGGCACCGCGAACGGCCCGACGCCCGCTGCCGCCGTGGCGTTGCTGGCGACCGCGGTCGGCGTGTACGACACGGAAGAGGCCCACGAGCGCGGTGCGTTCCTCGCCGCCGCCAGGGGCGGCAGGCCGCGCGCCAAGCACGGCGTCGGCCGACCCGTCGAACTCAGCTACCAGGGCCAGGCCTACCAGCTCGTGGTCGGTCAGATCGGTCCGCATCGCTACCGGATCGACGGCGACAGCGGCGAGATCGAGGTCGACGTCGACCGGCTCAGCGAGTTCGAGAGCCGGATCGTGGTCGGCGGCCGCCGGTTCCACATCGTCTCCGTCACCGGCCCCGCCCATCACCTCGTCGAGGTCGACGGCATCAGCCACCAGATCAGCCAGGACGAGGCGGGCGTCGTGCGCGCCCCCTCGCCCGCCGTGGTGGTCGCCCTCCCGGTCGCCGTCGGCGACGAGGTCGAGGCAGGCGACACCCTCGTGGTGCTGGAGGCAATGAAGATGGAGACCGCGATCCGGGCGCCCTACGCGGGCACCGTCCGCGAGGTGCTCGCCGTGGTCAACGCCCAGGTGGACGCGGGCGCGCCGCTGCTGCGCGTCGACCAGGTCGCCGAGGAGACGGTGACCACCAAGGCCCCGCGGGTCGAGTTCGTCGCCCCCGAAGCCCGTGACCGCGACGACCTCACCGAGGCGCTGGCGCGGCTCGATGCGCTGAGCGCGATGATCACCGGCTTCGACGTCGACGCCGCCCGCTCGCGCGCGCTGCTGGCCGAGTACCTGGCCCTGCGCGAGTCACTCCCCGAGTCCGACAACACCCTCGTCGCCGCCGAGCTGAACCTGCTGACCACGTTCGCGGACCTGTGCGAGCTCTCCCGCAACCGGCCGACCGTCGACGAAGAGGACACCGTCGAGCGGGTGCACAGCCCGCGCGAGCACTTCCACTCGTTCCTGCAGTCACTCGACGTTGACGTCCACGGGATGCCGGACTCGTTCCGCGCCAAGCTCTCCCGATCGCTGCGTCATTACGACGTCAACGACCTCGAACGCACGCTGGAGCTGGAGGAGGCCGTCTACCGGATCTTCGTCGCGCAGCAGCGGATGGAGACCCAGGTCCCGATCGTCGCCGGCCTGCTCGCGCAGTGGCTGCACGACGGCCGCGTCAGCACGGACAACTACCCCGCGCTGGCGGAGGTACTCGACCGCCTCGTCCTCGCCACCCAGCTGCGGTACCCGGTCGTCGGCGACGTCGCCCGCAACCTGCAGTTCCGGATCTTCGACGAGCCGGCGATCCGCAAGGCCCGCGAGCAGGTCTACGACGGTGTGCGGGGCAGCCTGCAGTACCTCGCGGAGCGTCCGGGCGCGGTCGACCGCGCGGAGCGGATCGACGCACTGGTGGACACCCCTGAGCCGCTGGTCGGTCTCCTCGCGGACCCGCTCTCGCTGCCCGGCGACCTGCTGGAGGTGGTCACCAGGCAGTACTACAAGATCCGCGGCCTGCACGACGTCAAGGCCCTCGACGGTCACGGCTTGCCCTGCGTCACCGGCACTTTCGAGCTCTCGGGTGAGCAGCTGAGCCTGGTCTCGGTCGCCGCCGAGCGGGCCCGCCTCGACGAGGCGCTTGCCGTCGTCGACGCCGCGGTCGGTCCGGCCCCGGTCAATCAGGTCATCGATCTCTACCTCGCCTGGCCGGATGCCCCCACGGACGGCGACGTCCTCGCCGAGTCGCTGCGTGCGGCGTTGCAGGAGCACAGCGGAGCGGCGTCCTGGCGCCGTATCACCGTCACGGTGGCGACCCCAGGCGACATCACGGTGCAGCGCGTCGTGACGTTCCGGCCCGCGGCCGAGCCGGATTCGGGGCTGGTCGAGGACAAGATCATCCGCGACATGCACCCGCTCACGGCTCAGCGCCTGAACATGTGGCGGCTCAAGAACTTCGACGGCACCCGCCTGCCCGCCCCGGCCGACACCTACCTGTATCGCCTCGTCGCCAAGGAGAACCAGACCGACGAGCGGCTGATCGCGATGGCGCAGGTGCGCGACCTGACGCTGCAGATGGACGCGGACGGCGAGATCGCCGCCGCGCCCGCCATCGAGCGGGCCGTCGTGGCCTGCCTCGACGGCATCCGCCGGGTCCAGGCCGAGCGCGGCAGCAAGCGCATCGAGAACAACCGCGTTGTGCTCTACGTGTGGCCGAAGTTCGAGGTGTCGGCCGACCGGATCGCCCGGATCGCCCAGCACGTCGCGCCGCTGACCGTTGGCGCCGGACTCGAGCAACTCACCATCATCGGACGCCTGCAGGAGACCCCCAACGCGGCGCCGCGTCAGGTGGCGGTTCGGTTCTCGTACCGCTCGGGCGCAGGCCTGCAGGTCGCCGTCACCGAGCCGCCGACCGAGCCGCTCAGGCCGTTGGACGCGTACACCCAGAAGGTGCAGCGGTCCAAGGCCCGCGGCACCGTGTACCCCTACGAGCTGATCCCGGCTCTCTCGGCGGGCGGCACGTTCGTCGAGTACGACCTCGACGAGTCCGGCGTACTGGTCCCGGTCGACCGCCCGTACGGACGGAACTCCGCGGGCATCATCGTCGGCCTGGTGACCACGCCCACCAAGCGGCACCCCGAGGGCATGACCCGCGTCGCGCTGTTCGGCGATCCGACGAAGGCGCTGGGCACCGTGGCCGAGGCCGAGTGCTCCCGCGTGGTCGCGGCGATCGACATGGCGGAGCGACTCGGCGTGCCCGTCGAGTGGTTCGCCC
Organism: Rhodococcus sp. NPDC055112; assembly: GCF_053607505.1. Taxonomy (NCBI): domain Bacteria; kingdom Bacillati; phylum Actinomycetota; class Actinomycetes; order Mycobacteriales; family Nocardiaceae; genus Rhodococcus; species Rhodococcus sp. NPDC055112. The sequence goes on along the minus strand of NZ_JBSGTR010000016.1, from coordinate 62,520 downwards.
TCTCCTCCGGCGCCACCATCTCGATGGAGTCCGGTACCGAGAACATGGACTGGGTCTCGCGCGGGCTGCGCCGGATCATCACGTTCACCCAGAACGGCGGCGAGATCAACGTCCTCGTCGCCGGGATCAACGTCGGCGCCCAGCCCTACTGGAACGCCGAGGCGACGATGTTGATGCACACCAAGGGCATCCTGGTGATGACCCCGGACAGCGCGATGGTGCTGACCGGAAAGCAGTCGCTCGACTACTCGGGCGGCGTCTCCGCCGAGGACAACTTCGGCATCGGCGGCTACGACCGGGTGATGGGCCCGAACGGCCAGGCGCAGTACTGGGCGCCGAACCTGACGGCGGCCATCGGCGTCCTGTTCACTCACTACGAGCACTCGTACCTCGCTGCGGGCGAACGTTTCCCGCGCAAGGCCGAGTCCACTGACCCGATCGACCGCGACGTCCGCACCTTCCCGCACGTGCACCCGTCGAGCGAGTTCACCACGGTCGGCGAGATCTTCTCGCGGGAGACGAACCCGGACCGCAAGAAGCCCTTCGACATCCGGACCGTGATGCGCTCCGTCGTCGACCAGGACCACGCGGTGCTCGAACGGTGGGCCGACATGGCGGACGCCGACACCTCCGTGGTGTTCGACGCCCACCTCGGCGGCAACGCCGTGACGGTGATCGGCATCGAATCGCGCGCCATCGCCCGCAAGGGCTGGTTCCCGACCGACGGCCCCGACCAGTGGACATCCGGCACGTTGTTCCCGCGCTCGTCGAAGAAGACGGCCCGCGCGATCAACGCGGCCAGCGGCAACCGCCCGGTCGTGGTGCTGGCGAACCTGTCCGGCTTCGACGGCTCCCCGGAGTCGCTGCGGAACCTGCAGCTCGAGTACGGCGCCGAGATCGGCCGCGCCATCGTGAACTTCGACGGACCGATCGTGTTCGTGGTGGTCTCGCGCTACCACGGCGGCGCGTTCGTGGTGTTCTCCGGCGCGCTGAACGAGAACATGGAGGTGCTCGCGGTCGAGGGCTCCTTCGCCTCGGTGCTCGGCGGGGCACCCGCCGCGGCCGTCGTCTTCACCCGCGATGTAAACGCCCGCACCGCGGCTGATCCCGCGGTCCGTGACCTCGAAGCGCGCCTGGCCGAGACCGAGGACAACGCCGAACGCACCCGCCTGCGGGTCGAACTCGCCGCCGAGCGCTCCGCGGTCCGGTCGGCCAAGCTGGGCGAGGTGGCCGCCGAGTTCGAGGCGATCCACAACATCGAGCGGGCTCGCGAGGTCGGCTCGGTGGACGCGATCGTGCCCGCGGCCGAGCTGCGGCCCTACATCGCGGCTGCGGTCGAGCGGGGCATGGCCAGGACGCTGAGTTCCCTCGAGGGCTAACAGTTCTCCGCTTCGAACGGCGCCGTTGGAATCACTCCGACGGCGCCGTTCGGCATTCCCGGGATGAACGGTGCGCGCGCCCGACCTTCAGAAAGGGCTGATCGTCTCCACGAGCAGTGCGAGGGCCGCCAAGTCGACCGACGCGGCGGTGTTCGACAGGAGGAGGACAGCACGCTGCCGGTCAAGGTCGAGGGCGAGCATGCTCGCGAAGCCGCCGGTCTGCCCGTTGTGCCAGGTGACGGTCCGCTCGCCGACCCGATTCGTGAGCCAGGCGTACCCGATCCGACCGTCGCCGTCGGCATCCCATCGGGGTGCGAGTGCCGGCATCCCCGGCGCCGCCCCCGCGAGGACCGCGCGGGCGAACCGCGTCATGTCGGCCGGAGTGGAACGCACCCCGCCCGCCGGTGCCGCCGCATTCATCGTCCACGGCCCCGCGCGCCGACCGTGTCCGTCGTACCCGATCAGGGCGCCGGACCGGATGTTCTCAGGGGTGACCGGCAGGTAGGTGTCGATCATGCCGAGGGGCGCCAACAACCGCTCGGTGAGCAAGCACGCAAAGCCGATGCCCGCCGCGGCGGCCAGCGCCTGACCCAGCAGCGCGCCACCCAGATTCGAGTACCCCATGCGGCCGGGCGGGCCGGGTACCGTGGCTCGCGCCTGCGCGAGCAGTCCCCGGAGATCGGCGCGGTAGGGGTCGCGGCGCGCGGCGACGGCGATGGCCGCGCCGAGTGCGTCCCGTCTCCGTGACGACAGGCGCGGCAATCCGGATCGGTGGCCGGCCAGGCCCCCGAGCGTCACCGCCGCGACGCCGCTCCCCCGCACCGGTAACAGCTCATCGAGCCGGGTCCGCTCCGCGACCTCGCCGCGATCGATGGCATCCGCGAACAACATGGCGGTCATGACCTTGGTGATCGACCCGATCTCGAACGAGGCGTCGCGGGACGAACCGAAATGTGCCTCACGATGGGTCCCGCTGTCGATCTCGACGGCGCCGACGCGGTCGCGCACGCCGTCCTCGATCAGCGGCCCCAACCGGCTCACGAGCTCCGCATCACCGGTGACCGCCGTGGACAGAGCAGGTGGCCGGTTTCTCCGCCGCACGTCGGCCATCGCGATTGCCCCTCCCCCGAGTTCCTCGAGTGTTCCAGCAATCCACGCGATCGAAGGGGAGGTTGTCGGGACTCACCCGGCTAATGAGGACCACAACTGTCCGCATTCGCTGGCAGTGTGTAGCCATGCGGGAAACCTCGGCGAGACTGCTCCGACTGCTGTCGCTGTTGCAGATGCGGCGGGAATGGTCGGGCGCGGACCTGGCGGATCGGCTGGCCGTGACGCCACGGACGGTGCGCCGCGACGTGGACAAGCTGCGCGACCTGGGCTATCCGGTCAACGCGAGCGTTGGCGTCGGCGGCGGGTATCAGCTCGGCGCGGGCGCGGAGATGCCGCCGCTGCTGCTCGACGACGAGGAGGCGCTGGCCGTCGCTTTCGGGCTGCAGTCCGGCGCCACCGGATCGGTCGAGGGCCTCGGCGATTCGTCGCTGCGCGCACTGACCAAACTGCGGCAGGTGATGCCCTCGCGGCTGCGGCACCGCCTCGACGCGTTGCGGATCGATGTGGTGCCGCAGGGCGCGCCCCGGTCCGCGGTCGACGCGAAGGTGCTCTCCGCGATCGCCTCGCTCTGCCACGTGCACGAGCGGCTGCGCTTCGACTACCGCACCCCGGACGGCACCGAGAGCAGGCGGGAGGTCGAACCGCACCGCCTGGTCCGGGCCGGGGCGCGGTGGTACCTGGTCGCCTGGGACCTGACGCGCGAGGACTGGCGATCGTTCCGGGTGGACCGGATGACTCCAAAAACGCCCAGCGGGCCCAGGTTCACGCCGCGCGAGCTACCGGCAGGCGATGCCGCCGCGTTCGTCTCCCGCGGCATCAGCCGCGCGTTCAGCCAGGTCACGGCGCGGGTGCTGCTGAACGCCTCGATCGAGCAGATCACGCCGATGGTCGACGAGTTCTGGGGCGCGCTCGAGGCGGTCGACGACGGCCGGTGCGTGATCGAGCTCCGCGGCGACTCGGCCACCGGCATCGCGGGCTGGCTTGCTGCATTCGGCGTCGACTTCACGGTGCTCAGCCCGCCCGAGGTCCGCGAGGAGTGCCTGAGGCAGGCCGAGCACCACGCGATGCTCAGCGAGCGCTACCGCCGGAGCTGAACGCGCGGCGCCCCACCAGCCGTCTTTGCACCCCCTTGATCCGCACGCCGATCGCGTGGTCAAATAACCGCACGATCGTTCGTACACATAAAGGAGGGTTCATGGACCTGCGCGAGCACTACCTGGAGGCACTCACCCTGACGGGCGGGATCATCGACGGCCTCAGCGAACAACAACTCGATCTCCCGACTCCCTGCGACGAGTGGGACGTCCGTGCGGTGCTCTGCCACCTGAGCGCCAACGCTCGAGCGATGCGCTCCTACCTGTCCGGCACCGCCGACGACACCAGCGCGGGCCTGACCGGCGACGCCCCGCCCACTCCGGATCCCCATGCCGATTTCGGCTCTGCCGCACGCGAACTCACCTTCGTCCTGACCGACGACGCGGTTCTCGATCGGAGCGTTGCCCTCGCGCACTCGGGGACTGCGCCCGGCTCGGTCGCCATCGGCGTCCACTTCGTCGATGTCCTCACCCACGGCTGGGACCTGAGCAAGGCGATCGGCACCGACTACCGCCCCGCGGAACGCCGGGTGGCCACCGCACTGAAGTTCGCCGGTGGATATCCCGACTCGCCCGACATGCGCGGACCGGGCGCGTTGTTCGCCCCGGCCCGCGCCCTCGACCCGGACGCCCCCGCCCTCGACCGGCTGGCCGCCCTCCTCGGTCGCGATCCGCAGTGGGCCCCCGCGGCCACTCCCCGACTCCGATAACGCCTGCCGCCCTCAGCCATCGGGACGGCGGATGCTGACGCTCCTGCGCGGATTCTCGTCCCACAGGAGCGTCAGCGAGCACCCGATCGGTATCGGCGCTCAGCGAGCGTTACCGACGGAACGCCGATCCAGCCGGACCCGCAACGAGGCCAGCTGGCAGCCCGCCGCGCAGCGCAGCACGGCCCTGACCCTCGGGTCGTCCAGCAGGACCGCTCCCCGCGCCATCAGACCGCCACCGACTCGGTGTCCGGCGAGGCCGCGCGCGCGCCGCGCAGCGTCAGCCCGGCCAGGGCGGCGCCTGCCAACGCGACTGCCGCCGCCACCAGGAACGCAGCCGAGAACCCGTCTGTCAGGGCGCCGCGATCCCCGAGTTCGTTCGCCCCGAGCGCCGCTCCGACCGCCGTCGCGGCGGCCAGGCCCAGCGCGGAACCGAGCTGATAGCTGGTGTTGACGATGCCCGACGCCAGTCCACCCTCCTCCGGCCGCGCGCTGGAGATCGCGGTGCCGAGCGAGGGGATGAAGGCCAGTGCCATGCCGAGCGCCGAGACCAGCGACGCGGGCAGCACGTCGACCCAGAAGTTGCCGTCCGGGCGAACCATCGACAGCCAGGCCAGGCCCGCCGACAGCAGGATCAGGCCGGAAACCACCATCGACTTCGGCCCGAACCTCGCGATCAGCCGGGGCGCGAGCACGATCATGCCGATCATGATCAGCACCGTCATCGGGATGAGGGCTGCGCCGCTGGGGAACGCCGAGTAGCCGAGCACCTGCTGTAGATACAGGTTCAGGAAGAACCACATCGGGATCCACGCGGCCCCGAGCAGGAACTGCGCGAGATTGGCGGCGCCCAGGTTGGGGGTCCGGAAGATCGCGAGCCGGACCAGCGGTTCGCGCCGCCGGGACTGGATCAGCACGAACCCCGCGATCAGCACCGCGGCGGCGAGCAGGGTCCCCCACGTCTGCGCGGTGGCCCAGCCGACCTCAGGGGCTCGGACGATGCCGAAGACCGCCGCCCCGATGCCGAGGGTGACGGTGAGCGCACCGAGCACGTCGACGCTGCCGGTCGCGCCACCGCGGCCGCCGGGCAGCAGCGCGGGCGCCGCGACGAGCGCGATCACCGCGATCGGGATGTTGATGAAGAACACCCACGGCCACGAGGCGTACTCGGTGAGCAGTCCGCCAAGGAACACGCCCGCGGTTCCACCGGCCGGCGCCGCGGCGCCGTAGATGGCCAGCGCCCTGGTCAGCTCCCTCGGCGTGGACCCGAACAGCATCATCAGCAGGGTGAGCGCGGCGGGCGCGATCAGCGCGGCGCCTGCGCCCTGCACCGCCCGTCCGACCAGTTCGGTGGGCACGTCAGCGGCCAGGCCCGCGGCCGCCGACCCTGCCAGCAGGATGACCCAGCCGAGGCCGAACATCCGGCGGGCGCCGTACAGGTCGGACAGCCGTCCGCCCAGCAGCAGCATCCCCCCGAACATCACCACGTACGCGTTGAACACCCAGGTGAGATTCCCCTGATCGAAGCCGAGATCTTCGCGCATCTCCGGCAGGGCGACGCCGATGATCGACGTGTCCATGATGACCACGAACTGTGCGAGCGCAATCAACCCCAGCGCCAACCATTTTCGGGCCTGGGTGGGGTCCTGTATCCGATTCATCTCGTTCACTCCTTCTGATACTCCTGGCGACTGTCGCGGCGAATGCCGCGTCTGGTTTATACCCCCCAGGGGTATGACGCGCAACACTCGGACGGGACTTGCGCACACCTACCCCCCAGGGGTACCTTCGTCCATGCAAGAGCCCGTACCCCCCATCGGTATGGACACACACAGAGGGAGAACGACATGACCATCGCGAACTTCACCGTCACCGGCATGACCTGCGGCCACTGCGCGGGCTCGGTCCGCGCCGAGGTCGGCAAGCTCGGCGGGGTCACCGACATCGCGGTCGACGTATCCACCGGCCGGCTCACCGTCACCAGCGCCGCGCCGCTCGACGAATCGGCCGTGCTCGGCGCCGTCGACGAGGCCGGCTACTCGGCCACTCCCGCATAGGGACGGCCGTGAACACCCCGATCAAACTCGCCGCCTACGCCGGAGGGCTCGCCGTGATCTTCGCGGCGGCCCTCGGGCTGGGCGCGGCAACAGGAAGTCCGATCGACATGTCGAACACCCACGACACCACCGCCCACGGCGGACACGCTGACGCGGGCACCGCCGTCACCACCGCCCCCGCGGGCCTTCAGGTCTCCGAGCAGGGCTACACCCTGTCCGAGGTCACCGCGCCCGCGGAAGCCGACAGTCCCGGTGTGCTGAACTTCCGGATCCTCGGCCCGTCCGGCGCCGCTGTCACCGAGTACGACGAGCTGCACGAGAAGCAGCTGCACCTGATCGTGGTCCGCAGCGACACCAGCGAATTCCGCCACGTCCACCCGGTGCGGGCGGCGGACGGCACGTGGTCCATCGACTGGAGCTGGCCGAGGGGCGGCACCTACCGCGTGTTCGCCGACTTCCAGCCGGTCGGAGGTCCGCAGCTGACGCTCGGCCGCAATGTCGACGTCGCGGGTGACTTCGCCCCGGCCCCCCTGCCGCGGGAAACTCGGGTCGCCGAGGTGGACGGCTACCAGGTCACCCTGTCCGGCGACCTCAGAACGGCGGGGGGAGAACTGACCTTGGCCGTGGCCCGCGACGGGAAGCCGGTCACCGACCTGCAGCCCTACCTCGGCGCGTTCGGGCACCTGGTCGCGTTGCGCACCGGCGACCTCGCCTACCTGCACGTGCACCCACAGGGCGAGCCCGGCGACGGCGTCACCGCGCCCGGACCGGACGTCAGTTTCCACGCGCAGGCGCCGTCCGACGGAACCTACCGCCTGTTCCTCGACTTCCAACACGAGAACGTGGTCCGCACAGCGGAATTCACGGTCTCCACGCACGAAGGCCACTGACATGACCACCGAGTACCTCGCTCCCGAGACCACGGGCGCCGCCAGCATCGAGCTCGCCATCGGCGGGATGACCTGCGCCTCCTGCGCGGCCAGGATCGAGAAGCGGCTCAACAAGATGGAGGGCGTGACCGCCACCGTCAACTACGCCACCGAGAAGGCCAAGGTCGTCTTCGACCCCGCGGTCACCTCGGCCGACCTCGTCGCCGAGGTCGAGAAGGCGGGGTACTCGGCCACCGCTCCCCAGCCGCCCTCGGTCGACCGCGAGCGCGGCACCGATGCCGAGCCCGAGGACGAGCAGTCCCTGGCACTCGCCGCCCTGCGCACCCGGCTGATCGTCTCGGCGATCCTGTCCGTCCCCGTCATCGCGATGGCGATGATCCCGGCCCTGCAGTTCACCAACTGGCAGTGGCTCTCGCTCACGCTGGCCGCACCGGTCATCGTGTGGGCTGGGCTGCCGTTCCACAGGGCCACCTGGGCCAACCTCAAGCACGGCGCCGCCACGATGGACACCCTGATCACCATCGGCACCGGCTCGGCGTTCCTCTGGTCGCTGTACGCACTGTTCTTCGGCACCGCGGGCGAACCCGGGATGACGCACCCGTTCTCGCTGACGATCGGTCGTACCGACGGGGCCGCGAACATCTACCTCGAGGTCGCCGCGGGCGTCATCACCTTCGTGCTCGCGGGCCGCTACTTCGAGCAGCGTTCCAAGCGGCGGGCAGGGGCCGCCATGCGCGCACTGTTCGAGCTCGGGGCCAAGGAGGTCTCGGTGCTCCGCGGCGGGGTCGAGACCCGGATTCCGGCAACGGAACTCGCGGTCGGCGACCTGTTCGTGGTGCGGCCGGGAGAGAAGATCGCCACCGACGGCCAGGTCGTCGAGGGCCGATCAGCGGTGGACATGTCGATGCTGACCGGCGAATCCGTCCCGATCGAGGTCGCCGCGGGCGACGGGGTGGTCGGTGCGACCGTCAACGCCGGCGGCAGGCTCGTCGTCCGGGCAACCAGGGTCGGCGCCGACACGCAGCTGGCCCAGATGGCGGCCCTGGTCGAGGACGCACAGAACGGGAAGGCCCAGGTGCAGCGGCTCGCCGACACCATCGCCGGGGTCTTCGTGCCGATCGCCATCGCGATCGCCGTTGCGGCGCTTGGCTACTGGATCGGAACGGGCAACCCGCTGTCGGTCGCGTTCACCGCCGCGGTCGCGGTGCTCATCATCGCCTGCCCCTGCGCGCTCGGCCTCGCCACCCCGACGGCCCTGCTCGTCGGCACCGGGCGCGGCGCCCAGATGGGCATCCTGATCAAGGGACCCGAGGTGCTCGAGTCCACCCGCAAGGTGGACACCATCGTGCTGGACAAGACCGGCACGGTCACCACCGGCAAGATGACGCTGCAGGACGTGATCGTGGTCGAGTGCACCGACCGCGCCGAGGCGCTTCGCCTGGCCGGGGCCCTGGAGCACGCCTCCGAGCACCCGATCGCCAAGGCGATCGCGACCGCCGCCGCGGCCGACTCGACCGGTCCGCTGCCGTCGGTCGAGGGGTTCGAGAACGTCGAGGGCCGCGGTGTCCAGGGCATCGTGGACGGGCACGCCGTGGTCGCGGGCCGGACCTCGCTGCTCGAGGACTGGTCGCTGCACCTGCCGGCAGAACTGAGCGAGGCCAAGACGGCCGCCGAGAACGCGGGCAAGACCGCGATCGCGGTCGGCTGGGACGGCGCGGCGCGGGCCGTGCTGGTCGTCGCCGACGCGGTGAAGGACACCAGCGCCGAGGCGATCGCGCAGTTCAAGCGGCTGGGTCTCGAACCGGTGCTGCTGACCGGCGACAACGCGGCAGCCGCCAGGACCGTGGCCGACCAGGTCGGCATTGGCACGGTGCTGGCGGAGGTCATGCCTGCGGACAAGGTCGACGCCGTCAAGGAGCTGCAGTCCCGCGGGAAGGTGGTCGCGATGGTCGGCGACGGCGTGAACGATGCCGCCGCACTGGCCCAGGCTGACCTGGGACTGGCCATGGGCACCGGCACGGACGCGGCGATCGAGGCCAGCGACATCACGCTGGTTCGCGGCGACCTGCGCTCGGCCGCCGACGCGATCCGGTTGTCCCGCAAGACACTCGGCACCATCCGCGGCAACCTGTTCTGGGCGTTCGCCTACAACGCGGCGGCCATCCCGCTCGCCGCAGCGGGCCTGCTCAACCCCATGCTCGCCGGCGCCGCGATGGCGTTCTCGAGTGTGTTCGTGGTGAGCAACAGCCTGCGGCTGCGCCGGTTCAAGTAGAGGCAGCTTCGCTGCCTGTGTGAGCTGTGCACCCGGGTTGGGGTGCACAGCGCGCACAGGCGTGAAACTCGACTCAGCCTCACATCTGGTTGCAACCAGGGGTGCCAGGGCAGGGGGTGGCACTCCCACTTCCCAGCACGATGAACGGAAGGGCGATCAAGATACCGAGGGCTTGGAGGGGGTTCGCCATGACGTCATCCATTGATCCGGACGGAACGTCGGCGACGGATTCGGCCGGCAGGAGGGATCCGGTGGGTGCCGCGGACGCAGCACCTGACCCGGCAGCGAGGCCACCGACCAGCACGGCCGAAGCAACAATCATGGAAGCAAGACGACCTGCCGTGGAACTACGCATATCTCAAACTCCGATCAGTTTGTGATGGACATGACGCTTCGGCGGCATGGGATCTCACCGATCACACACCTGCCGCGCGTGGGTGTGTTCGTGGCGAGCAACAGCCTGCGACCGCGGCGGTTCAAGATCACCGAACGACCGTCACTGCTGATTTCCCGATGCGGGGCGATTGCTGGAACCAGTGCTGTAGGCAATTTCTGACAGCACATAGAGGGCCGCGCCGCCGACGGGGGTCATGAGGATCGCCGCGAGCGGGTCGGCAATCAGGTCGGGAATCTGGAAACTGGAAGATCCTGCGCCGGGAGCGGCCGATCCCGAGGGGGCCGCGATCGCCACGGTCGATCCGGCGGCGATGCCACCGACCAGCACGCCGGACGCGACAACAAGAGATGCGATACGACGCGTATTGGGACCAAGCATTCAAGCGCTCCAATCATCTGTAGAGCTCGCACCTGTCGCGATGCTCCCCCGGGACGCCGACACCATGCTGCTCGTCCGGCGCCGCGCAAACATACATCTCGGGGTTCGGGCGGGCGCAGGAATTCGAATATAGTTGCCACACTCTGCAATTGGTTGAACACTACGCATTGCGGGCGGAGGCCCGCCGCGACCGGCCTGCGCCGACTGGCGCTCTCCAGCATCGCCTGCCGAGACAGCCTTGGTGCTGCGTCGGTTCCGGTCGGCGGCTTCGCTTCGGGTCCTAATACACGGTTCGCGACACCGTACCGACAACGATCAAGCCCGCTGCGGAAATTCGTACATTGTTGCCGCACTTGTCGATTCGTTCAACACAACGGACTATCGACGGAATCTGCCACGCCCCAGCCGCCTGTCACGCGATGGAGTCCAGCGACTCGGCTGCGATCACGTGACCAAGGCTGCGACATCAGCGGCCAATGCGCCGCCCGTGCGGAGCAGCGCGGCCCGAGCGCAGGCACACACCGGGCCGCGACGGTTTCCCTACTGGATCATGCAACCGTAGGGGGCGAAGTTACATGCCTCATAACTTCCGCCAAAATAGGAGAGCAGGACGAGCGGAGCGCCGAGCACCCCGTACTTGTTCTCGTAGAGGGGAAGGTTCTCCACACCATCCAGGGATCCGGTGGAAGTGGCGGCGACGGATTCGGCCGGCAAGAGGGATCCGGCGGGCGCCGCGGACGCGGCACCGGACCCGGCGGCGAGGCCGCCGGCCAGCGCTGCCGAGACGAGAACCGTAGCTGCGAGACGACGCATCGCGGGACGAGGCATGTACGAACTCCATTCGGTGACGAGGATTGGGTCGCGCGTCGGCGGGGTCGACCGCACCGATACCGAGCACGTTCCGCATCACCGTACAGATGAAGGGGTAGCCCCGTCCGAAGTTCCGCATACTGTTGCCACACTTGGCAATTCGTTAAACGCAACCGATCCCGGATGGGGCCTGTTCCGATGTCAGTGCCGCGTCATCCGATCGGGCCGAGCGGCTCGACCCCCGCCAGGCGCACATAGGCGGCCGCGTCGAGCGTCTCGCCGCGGGCAGACGGGTCGATACCCGCCGCCACCAGTCGGCGCTCGGCCTCGGCGGGCGAGCCCGCCCAGGTCGCGAGCGCGGCGCGGAGCGTCTTGCGTCGCTGCGCGAAGGCGGCATTGACCACGGCGAACACCCGATGCCGATGCCCCTCGTCGAGCGACCACGGCGGTTCGGCGTAGCGGTCCACCCGCACCAGCCCGGACTCCACCTTCGGCACCGGCCAGAACACCTGGCGGCCGACGGCACCCGCGCGCCGGACATCGCCGAAGAACCGGGCCTTGACGCTTGGCACCCCGTAGATCTTGTTGCCGGGCACCGCGGCGAGCCGGTCCGCGACCTCGGCCTGCACCATCACCAGGGCGGTGCGCAGGCTCGGGAACTCGGAGAACAGGTGCAGCAGCACAGGCACGGCGACGTTGTACGGCAGGTTCGCGACCAGCGCCGTCGGCGCGGCGGGCAAGTCCGCGGGCATCACCTTCATGGCGTCGGCGCCCACCACGGTGAGCCGGTCCGCGAGCTCCGGAGCCCGCTCAGCCGCCGTCGTCGGGAGCCGGGCGGCAAGCACCGGGTCGATCTCCACCGCGATCACCGAGTCGACCACGTCCATCAGCGCGAGGGTCAGCGAGCCCAGTCCTGGGCCGACCTCGAGCACCACGTCATCGCGGCCGACGCCTGCCGTGGTCACGATGCGGCGCACGGTGTTGGCGTCGTGCACGAAGTTCTGGCCGAGCTGCTTGGTGGGCCGCACACCCAGCTCTTCGGCGAGCGCGCGCACCTCGACGGGGCCGAGCAGCGCGGCCTGGCCGCGCGGGTTCCCCTCGGCGGGGTCCACCTCGGGGCTGGTCACAGGGGGTTCACCTCGGGGTTTGTCACGAGATGAACCTATCGCCTCTGCCGAGCTGCCGCGAAATCCGACACTCAGCGCATTCCGAGGCGGGACGTGCAGGACGGCCACGCGCCCCAGCCCTGGGTCGCCTGCGTCCTGCTCGCGATGGCGATCTGCTCCTCGCGGGTGGCCAGGTCGGCGCGCGGTGCGTACTTCAGTCCGCCCTGCCGCTCCCAGGTGTTCTGGTCGAACTGCACGCCGCCGTAGAAGCCATTGCCGGTGTTGATGTGCCAGTTGCCTGTCGCCTCGCACTGCGCGAGCGCGTCCCAGGTGGCGCCGTTGCTCACGGGCGGCACCTCGGTGCCGGGCTTTGCGCCGACCCGGACCACCTTCGGCTGGGCAGGGGTGGTGACGACGGCGTCGAGCTGCTGGCGGCCGGTCTCGGCGCCGTTGACCTTGGTGATCGCGAACGTCACGTCGTGCACGCCGGGGGCGCCGGGGTTCTCCACGACGGTCCGGCTCATGTTCATCGTCGGGTCCTCGATGCGCTGGTCCGGCGGCGCAAGCGGCAGCGTCTCGGTCACGTTCTCGGTGCGCGTGCGGGTGACCGCGACCTGCATGCCGTCCGTGATCTTGGTGTCAGCCGTGGGCATTACGGTGTCCGCCTGCTCGAGCGGGACGCCCTTGGCGGCCAGCAGCTCACCAACGGTCGGCGCGGCCAACCGGATCTCGGCCGCCGGGGCCGCGCCGTCGATCAGGCTGACGAGCTTGGGGCTCACCACGTCGAGCGCGGCGCCGTCGAGCGGGAGACGCTGCGAGCGGGAGGCGGAGACGTGCACGTCCGCCTCGAGCCGCTGCTGCTGCAGTGCCTCGTCCACCGTCAGCGCGGTGGTCCAGATGGTGCGCGGCTCGCCGTCGACGGTGAGCGCGAGCTCACGGGCGCGACGCAGCACGACCGTCGACCCGTCGGCTACGGCGGAGTCGGCGGCGGGCGCCACCACGTCCTTGTCCCCGACCGAGTAACCGGCGTCGGCGAGGACGTCGACCACCTCGGTGCTCATCGTGCTCAACGCGATCGTCTCCCCGTCGACGTCCACGGTGACCGTCTTGTGGCGGAACACCGCGAGCAGTCCACCCGCGATCAGGGTGAGGAGCAGGGCCCCGACGACCACGCGTAGGAGCGGGGAGTTGGCGTTGTTGATCCGAGCAAAAGGTGACACGAGGAGTCCTGGGGGCCGACGGTCGTCGGGGGTGTTCCCGACGCGGTTCGATCACAGTACGGTAACGAGCATGGAGACTCCTGGCAACCGCGAGGCTCTGACCAGTGCAAATGAAGGTCTCAAATCGGTACACAGGGCTGAGTAGTTTGCTCATGCAATCGTGACCAGGAATGCTCACGCGGATGCGTACACAATCGCGCCGAAGACTCGACCGACTACCCGTCGTGATCGGCCTCCTCGCCCTGCTCGCCCTCGTCCTCGGAGCCGGAACCGCCAACGCGCAATCCGACCCCGACAAGACCTACGTCGTCGCCACCGACGTGACGTTCGCCCCGTTCGAGTTCCAGAACGAGCAGGGCGACTTCGTCGGCATCGACATGGACCTGCTCAAGGCCATCGCCGAGGACCAGGGATTCCGGTACCAGGTCAAGCCGCTCGGCTTCAACGCCGCCGTGCAGGCGCTGCAGTCGCGCCAGGTCGACGGCGTCATCGCAGGCATGTCGATCACCGACGAGCGCAAGCTGGTCTTCGACTTCTCCGATCCGTACTTCGACTCCGGCGTCCAGATGGCGGTCGCGAAGTCGAACGACGACATCGAGTCCTACGAGGACCTCAGGGGCAAGCGGGTCGCGATCAAGACCGGCACCGAGGGCGCGATGTTCGCCGAGTCCATCAAGGACAAGTACGGCTTCACCACCGTCACCTTCGACGACTCCGCCAGCATGTACGACGACGTCAAGACCGGTAACTCGGTCGCGGTGTTCGACGACTACCCGGTGCTGCTGTACGGCATCGCGCAGGGCAACGGCCTCAAGGCGGTCGGCGAGAAGGAGGCGGGCAACTCCTACGGGTTCGCGGTCTCCAAGGGCCAGAACGCCGAGCTGCTCGAGAAGTTCAACGCCGGACTCGCGAACCTGCGCGCCAGCGGCCAGTACGACAAGATCCTCGACACCTACCTCGGCGAGGGGGCGCAGGAGGCCCAGGGCGGGAACAACTTCTTCTCGCTCCTCAAGGACACCTACCCGCAGCTGCTCAAGGGCCTGTGGATGACCATCGTGCTGACCGTGGTGTCGCTGGCGATCGCGCTGGTGCTCGGCCTGGTCTTCGGGTTCTTGCGGGTCTCGCACAGCAAGTTCCTGCGCGCGATCGGCGTCACCTACGTGGACATCTTCCGCGGGACCCCGCTGCTGGTGCAGGCATTCTTCATCTACTTCGGCATCCCGGCCGCGCTCGGCTTCCAGATGCCGGCGTTCACCGCGGGCGTGATCACCCTGAGCCTGAACGCGGGCGCCTACATCACCGAGATCATCCGCGGCGGCATCCAGTCCGTCGACAAGGGCCAGATGGAGGCCTCCCGCAGCCTCGGCATGAACTACATGGCCTCGATGCGCAAGGTGGTGCTTCCGCAGGCGGTGCGCACTATGATGCCGTCGTTCGTCAACCAGGCGGTCATCACCCTCAAGGACACCTCGATCCTGTCGGTGATCGGCATCGCAGAGCTCACCCAGACCGGCAAGATCATCATCGCGAGGAACTTCGAGTCCTTCAACATGTGGCTGATCGTCGGCATCTTCTACTTCGTCATCATCATGGCGCTGACCAAACTGTCCGACCGGCTCGAAAAGAGGATCAACGCATGACGGAGTCGTCAGCGGCGCCGGTTGCGTCGCCCACCACCAAGATTCAGGTCTCCGGCCTCAAGAAGGCGTACGGGGACAACGAGGTGCTCAAGGGCATCGACGTGGACATCGCCAACGGCGAGGTGGTCTGCGTGATCGGGCCCTCGGGGTCCGGCAAGAGCACGTTCCTGCGCTGCCTGAACAAGCTCGAGGACATCACCGGCGGCACGGTGATCGTCGACGGCTACGACCTGACCGACAAGAAGGTCGACATCGACAAGGTGCGCCAGCACATCGGGATGGTGTTCCAGCACTTCAACCTCTTCCCGCACATGACCGCGCTGGAGAACGTGATGCTGGCGCCGGTGCAGACCAAGCGCGCCACCAAGGAGGAGGCCAGGGCCACCGCGCAGCGACTGCTCGAGCAGGTGGGTCTCGGCGAGAAGGCGAACGCCAAGCCCGCCAACCTGTCCGGCGGGCAGAAGCAGCGCGTGGCGATCGCCCGGGCGCTGGCCATGAACCCGGACATCATGCTGTTCGACGAGGCCACCAGCGCGCTCGACCCGGAGATGGTCGGCGAGGTGCTGCAGGTGCTGCGCGACCTCGCCGATCAGGGCATGACGATGGTCGTGGTGACCCACGAGATGGGCTTCGCCCGCGAGGTGTCCGACCGGGTGATCTTCATGGCCGACGGGTTCGTCGTCGAGGAGGGCACCCCCGCGGAGCTGTTCGGGAACCCGCAGCACCCGCGCACCCAGGACTTCCTCAAGAAGGTGCTGTAGGCCGAGCGCGCGCCGCTCGCCGAGTGTGCAGCTATCGTCGGTCGCTCTCGGGCGATGCCTCGATAACCGCACACTCGGCGGCTGCTGTGTCAGCCCGGGACCGCCAGCTCCACCACCACCCCGGTCTGCTTGTGGCAGTCCATGCCGGAGACGAAGCTCCCGCTGCCGCCGAACCAATTGGGGCTCTTCGAGATCGGGGTCCGCACCGCGGTCCCGGGGAGCGGGCACCACGCGCCGATCTCGTTCTCGCGGTACAGCTCGTCCAGCAGGTACACACCCAGGACGGAGCCGGTGGTGCTGTCGAATCCATCCGGTACATCGGCGCCGTGCACCGTCCCCCACAGCCGGCCGCGTAGCCCGGTGGGGTGGTCGGACAGGTCGTCGGGCGCGTCTCGCCAGTAGGCGCTGACGCCCCCGGCGGTGAGCTTGCGGCCGATCCGATCCCAGCGGACCGGCCGGTGGAAGGTCTCCGGCTCGGTGTCGCCCGCGGTGTAGGCGAGCACCCACGTCGCCTCTCGGCCCACCTCGGGCGGAGGGGCACAGCACTCGATCTCCCAGGCCGCGACGTACACGTCGATGACGTCGACGCCGCGGTCGACGGGAGTCGAATTCGTGAACCCGTGCATTCGTCGCTTACCTGTGCGGCCCAATCTACTCGCCGAGCGGAAGGCTAGATCCGGTACACGCGGCGGGCGGTCGCCGTCGAGGCCCGCGCCAGCTCGAGCGGATCCTGGCCGCGCGTGTGTGCCAGCGCTCGGACCGTGTACGGCAGGCAGTACGGCTCGTTCGGTGCGCCGCGGAACGGGTGCGGGGTGAGGAACGGCGCGTCGGTCTCGACGATCAGCTGGTCGTCGGGCACCAGCTTCGCGGCCTCGTGCAGCTCGCGCGCGTTCCGGAAGCTGACCGTGCCGGAGAAGCTGAGCACGTAGCCCTCCTCCACACATGCCATCGCCATGTTCGCGTCGGACGAGAAGCAGTGGAAGATGACCGTCTCCGGCGCACCCTCGTCGAGCAACACCGCCAGCAGATCGTGATCCGCCTCCCGGTTGTGGATCATCAGCGGCTTGCGCAGCCGCTTGGCCAGATCGATGTGCCAGCGGAATCCCTCGACCTGCTCCTCGACGGTGGCGCAGCCCTCGAGCTTGCCCGGCCAGTAGTAGTCGAGCCCGGTCTCCCCCACCGCGACCGTCCGCGGATCGCCCGCGAGGCGCTCGATCTCGGCCTTTGTCGCGTCGTCGAGAACGTTCGCCCTGGTCGGATGGATGGCGGTCGCCGCGTACACGCGCGGATCCCAGTTCGCGGCGTCCACCGCGAACCGTGCGGCGGCCAGATCGTCGGCCACCGTGACCACGCGACCGACGCCGACCCGCTCCGCGCGGTCGACGATCTCGGCCACCGACGCGGCGTCGGTGGCGCCGCACGCGTCGAGGTGGGTGTGTGAGTCGATCAGGGGCTCGAGCGGCTCTGGCAGGTCCGGGGCCGGACGGTCTCTTGGCACGCAGATAGAGTAGGCGCACCATGACTGTGTCACCCGCACCCAGCCGCCCCGAAGCCAGCCGACCGCCGTTCTACATGACCACGGCGATCGCGTACCCGAACGGCGCCCCGCACGTCGGCCACGCGTACGAGTACATCGCCTCGGACGCCATCGCGCGCTTCAAGCGTCTCGACGGGTTCGACGTGTTCTTCATGACCGGCACGGACGAGCACGGCCAGAAGATGCAGCAGACCGCGGCCAAAGAGGACATCAGCGTCCAAGAGCTCGCGACCAGGAACTCCGACGTGTTCCAGGCGATGGACAAGACCCTCGGCATCTCCTACGACCGGTTCATCCGGACCACCGATGAGGACCATCAGGTCGCGTGCCAGGCGATCTGGGAGCGCATGGTCGAGGCAGGCGACATCTACCTCGACACCTACGCGGGCTGGTACTCGGTCCGCGACGAGGCCTTCCACACCGAGGCCGAGACCACCCTGCTCGAGGACGGCACACGCACCTCGACACTGACGGGCACCCCCGTGGTGTGGACGGAGGAGTCCAACTACCTCTTCCGGCTCTCCGCGTACCAGGACAAGCTCCTCGCGCTGTACGAGTCGCAGCCCGAGTTCATCGCCCCCGACACCAGGCGCAACGAGATCGTCAGCTTCGTCAAGGGCGGCCTCAAGGACCTGTCCATCTCGCGGACCACCTTCGACTGGGGCGTTCCGGTGCCGGGCAACCCCGAGCACGTCATGTACGTGTGGGTCGACGCCCTCACCAACTACCTCACCGGCCTCGGCTACCCCGACGTCGAGTCGGAGGCGTTCACCAAGTTCTGGCCTGCGGATCTGCACATCATCGGCAAGGACATCAGCCGCTTCCACACGGTGTACTGGCCTGCGTTCCTGATGTCCGCCGGCCTGGAGCTGCCGAAGCGCGTCTTCGTGCACGGGTTCCTGTACAACAAGGGCGAGAAGATGTCGAAGTCGGTCGGCAATGTCGTCGACCCGCTCCAGATGGTGGAGCAGTACGGCCTCGACGCGCTCCGCTTCTTCCTGCTGCGGGAGATCTCGTTCGGCCAGGACGGCAGCTACAGCCACGAGTCCATCGTCACCCGGATGAACGCGGACCTCGCGAACGAGCTGGGCAACCTCGCGCAGCGTTCGCTGACGATGGTCGCGAAGAACTGCGACGCCCAGGTCCCCACCCCCGGCGACCTCACCGACGACGACAGCGCGCTGCTGGCCAAGGCCGACGCCCTCCTCGAGGCCGTGCGCGCCGACTTCGACAAGCAGGCGCTGCACCAGGCGCTCGAGGCGATCTGGCATGTGCTCGGCGAGACGAACCGCTACTTCTCGCAGCAGGAGCCGTGGGTGCTCCGCAAGACCGACCCGGCCCGGATGGCGACGGTGCTCTACGTGACCCTCGAGGTCGTGCGCATCGTCGGGATCCTGGTCCAGCCGGTGATGCCGGACTCCGGGGCGAAAATCCTGGACCTGCTCGGGCAGGACGAGGACGCCCGCGACTTCGCCCGTCTCGGCGTGCGGATCGAGGCGGGCAACCCGCTGCCCGCGCCCTCGCCGGTGTTCCCCCGGTACGTGGAGCCCGAAACCGCCTGACATGGGTGTGCCCGACGACGGCCGACCGGCGTCCGAGGCCGCGGCGCTCCTCGACGCGCTCGCGGGCGCCTACGAGCGAGGTTGGCAACCCGCGGACCTGCTGCACCTGACCCGCAGGTCCGCCGAGTCGCCGCCCGCCCTCGCCGCGGCCGTGCTGCTGTACGAGGCGCGGCTGAGCGGTGCGGCGGATCGGGCGCCGAGGGAGTGGTCCGATCAGCTGCACGCCATCGCGGAGCTGTACCCGGACCAGGCTCGTCTGGCGGACCGGACGCCGGTCACCGACCTGCGGGGCGGGCACCTCGCGGGCGCCCTGACCGCCGGACGGTCGGGCTTCCTGGGATACCAGATGTCCGAGCTGGCCGCGGAGTGGAACCGGTTGTCGGACTGGATGATCCTCCTGCCCCTGCCGTCGCAGTGGCCGCCAGAAGGCGAGGCCCCGTCAGCGCAGGGGTCGCACCCCGGCACGGAACCCGACGCGGCGGCCGCGGAACCCGCGACCACCGTGGATGCCAAGGTGTTGGGCCGGATCCGGGGGCTGCTCGCCAAGGCGGAGCGCACCGAGTTCGCGGAGGAGGCCGAGGCATTCACCGCGAAGGCACAGGAACTGATGACGCGGTACGCGATCACCGCCGCCCTGCTGCGGTCACGCGCCCACGCGGGCGGGACCGTGGTGCACAGCCGCCGGTTTCACTTCGAGAATCCGTACCTGAAGGAGAAGGTGCACCTGCTGACCGCGATCGGCGACGCCAACCGGGTGCGCACCGTCCTGTTCGGCGACCTCGACATCGCCACCGCAGTCGGGACCCCGGTCGATCTACAGCAGGTCGACCTGCTGTTCACCTCGCTGCTCGTCCAGTCGGCCCGCGCCCTGCAGTCCGGCGCCGCGGAGGGCCGCAGTGGTGCGCGCACCACCGGGTTCCGGAAGGCCTTCCTCGCCGGGTTCGCCAGCCGGATCGGGCAGCGACTGCGCGATGCCGACGCCAAGGCGACCGAGGCGGCGGCCGCCGAGGAATCCATCGCGCTGAGCGATCTGCTGCCGGTCCTCGCCACCACCTCCGCGGCGGTCGACGCCGAGTTCACCCGGCTGTTCCCCAGCACCAGAACGGCAAGGGCCAGGTCGGTGGACGCCAGGGGCTGGCATGCCGGGCGGGCCGCTGCGGACAACGCATCGCTGGCCAAGGGTGAGCGCGCCATCAGGCGCAAGTAGCGGCAGAACCCACCCCCGACCTGCAACGGGAATACGTGTCGGACCCCCGGTGCACACTGTCGCCATGAGCGATAATCGAACACATATTCGACAGATGCCCGCCGTCGACGCGCTCGCCAAGGCGTACGAGCGCGGCTGGCAGCCCGCCGACGTCATCCACGTCACCAGGCGCGCGCTCGACGCCGCGCTGACCCCCACCGCGGCGGCGCTGGTCCTGGAGGAATCTCGACGAAGCCGCGCGTGGTCGAGGGCCCCTCAGCAGTGGCTCGACCAGCTGCGCGCGATCGCGGACGCGCATCCATGGGCGGCGACCACCGCGACGGTCGACCCGACGCACGCCCGATCGCTCGGGTTTCTCTGGCAGCACCTGGGTCCATGGACGGCACTGTGCCCGCCGCCCTCGGCCTGGCCGCGGCAGCGAAGCGAGACGACGACTCGGCCCGCACACCCGGCAGATCCGAAGGTGTTGAACAAGATTCGCGGACTGCTCACCAAGGCCGAGAGCACCGAGTTCACCGAGGAGGCCGAAACCCTCACGGCCAAGGCCCAGGAGCTGATGACCCGATACGCGATCAGCTCCGCACTGCTCGAGACCGGCGAGCCCGGCGTCGGCGTCACCGTGCACAGCAGGAGAGTCCACCTCGACAACCCGTACGTCAAGCAGAAGGCCCTGCTGCTCACCATGATCGGCCATGCCAATCATGTTCGGACCCTCTACAACTCACGAATGGCCACCGCCACGATGGTCGGCGCTGCCGTCGACCTCGAACAGGTCGAGATGCTGTTCACCTCGCTACTCATCCAGGCGACGAGGGCTATGAGCAAGGCGGGCGAGGACGGTTCGCGTTCCACATCGTTCCGCAAGGCCTTCCTGTTCGGTTTCGCCATCCGGATCGGTCAACGACTGACCGAGGCGGACAAGGCCGCGACCGCACGGGTGGTGGTCGACGCCGAAGTCCGGTTCGGGGACCTGCTCCCCCTCCTCGCGGGGCGCGCGGCAGCGGTGAAGGCCGAGGTGGACCGCCTGTTCGGTCCGACCAAGACGTGGCAGCATTCCGCGGTCGATCCGCGGGGTGTGCTGGCCGGACGGTCGGCGGCCGATGCGGCGACGCTGTCGGCGGGCGGACAGGCGATCGCGGGGTGAAGCGGATCAGAGGCGCGTGAGCCCGTGCGTCCCTTCCGCGACCATGTCGTCGACGACCGCAATCAGCATGTCCTGCATCGCGCGCGCGGCGTGGGTCGGTTGCACGTCGGCCCGGCGGGCCAGGGATATGGTGCGGCTGAGCTCGGGCGCTTTCAGCCGTACCGGGCGCAAGCCGGGCCGGTGGGCCGCCACCAGCGAGGGCACCACGGCCACGCCGAGACCCCGCTCGACGAACCGCAGCACCCCCTCCATCTCCGCGCCCTCCACCGCGACCCGCGGCGTCAGCCCGGCCTGCTGAAACGCGGCGTCGGTGACCGCACGCAGGTCGTATCCGCGGTGGAACATCACCAGGGGGGAGCTCGCGAGTTCGTCGAGCGTCAGGGCGCCTCGCCGGGTGAGCGGATCGGCGGCGGCCGAGGACACCACGACCAGGTCCTCCCGCAGCAGCGGAGTGACCTCGAGCGCCGCCTCGTCGCGGTCGGTGTTGGAGACGATCAACGCCATGTCGACCAGTCCGCCGGTCAACGCGTCGACCAACGAGCGCGATCCACTTTCGTTCACGTTCAACGCAATACCCGAGTATGTCGCGAGATAGCGCTCGAGAAGGTCCGCGACGAGACTGACACACAGGCTCGGCGGCGCACCCAAACGCACCCGCCCGCGCCGCAACCCGGTCAGCTCGGCGATCTCCCGGTACGCGAGCTCCTCGTCCGCGAGCATCCTCGTCGCCAGCGGCAGCAGCGCCTCGCCCGCCGCGGTCAGTGCGATGTTCCCGCGTGCGCGGTGAAACAGGCTGGCGCCCAAGCCCTTCTCCAGCGCCAGGATCTGCCTGCTCAGGGACGGCTGCGCCAGGTGCACCTCGCGAGCGGCCTTGGTGAAATGCCCGGTGCGTGCGACGGCGAGGAAGCAGGCGAGCTGCGTCAGGGTCATATCTATACGTTTAGCGCATCGAGACGACCCGATCAATGCATTGGAGTAATCATTGATCGCTCTCTAACGTCGCTGTCATGACTGATTCGGTTTCTGTGATCGGCGGGGGCTTCGCCGGGCTGACCGCGGCGATCGTCTGCGCGGAGGCGGGCGCCCGGGTAACCCTGCACGAGGCACACGGCACGCTCGGGGGCCGGGCGCGCGCGACGGCAGGCCCGTACGTCGCTCATGAGGGCGCGCATGTGTTCTATGCGGACGGCCCGCACTGGCAGTGGCTCAAGCGGCGTGGATTCGTCGATGATCGGTGCCTGCCCCCGCTCCGGAGCCTCGGACTGCTCGGCTTCCGGTCGGGTGGCAGGTTTCGCCGGGTCCCGTCGAGGGGAATGCTGCGGGCCCAGCTCTCACCGCGGATCACCGCGCCCGTCGACACGGACTTCCATTCTTGGGCCGCACAGCGTTTCGGGCACGACGCCGCGGCGGCGATGGCGAACTCGGTCGGCGTCGCCACCTATGACGCGGACACCGGGAGGCTCTCGGCGGCCTTCGTGTGGGGCCTGTTTCAACGGATCTACGGGCCGAGGGTGCCGGGCGTCCGCTACGTGGCAGGCGGCTGGCAGGCGGTCACGAACCGGATGGCGGTCCGCGCACGCGACCTCGGGGTCCGGATCGAGCTGGGTTCCCGGGTGGAGGCGATCCCGTCGACACCGACGATCGTCGCGACCGAACTGTCCTCCGCGCGAACCCTCCTCGGCGACTCGTCGCTGCACTGGCAGAGCGGGCACTGCGTGATGCTCGACCTCGCGGTCCGCGAGGGACGGCGCGACCTGTTCACCGTCGCCGACCTCGACGAGGGCGGCTTCCACGAGTGCTACTCGATGCAGGACCGCTCCGTCGCCCCGCCGGGCGAGTCCCTGTTCCAGATCGACATGCCGGTACGCACGGGCGAGTCCGTCGACCAGGCCCGCACCCGCTTGCATCGTTTCACCGATCTCACGGTTCCGGACTGGCGCGAGCGGGTCACCTGGCAACGGACCGCGACGGCGAGGGGCAGGACCGGCGCCGTCGACCTGCCGGGCCAGACCTGGCGCGACCGACCCGGGATCGACAGGGGCTCGGGGGTGTACCTCGTCGGGGACATGGTCGCCGCCCCCGGGATGCGCGGGGAGATCGCGATCAACAGCGCTGTGCGCGCGGCCACGTCCGTGGTCGCCGAACTGAAGGTGTCGAAGGGGGTGCGCCGATGAGCGCAAATGTGGTGGTCGTCGGGGCGGGCTACGCCGGGGTGATGGCCGCGAACAGGCTGAAATCACGGAGCGAGGACACGCGAGTGGTCGTCGTCAATCCCCGGCCCGCATTCGTCGAACGTATCCGGCTTCATCAGCTCGTCACCGGAAGCTCAGATGCCACAATCCCATTCGAGCGGGTGCTCCACCCAGGGGTGGAACTGCGGGTGGGGACCGTCGAGCGGATCGACGCGCAGGCCGGTTCGATCAGCTTGACCGATGGCGAGTACCTCGCCTACGACCATCTGGTCTACGCGGTCGGCAGCACCGACCGACGCGACCACATCCAGGGGGCATCCGAACACGCCTTCTCCCTGTCCGAGTTCGAGCAGGCACACCTGCTCCGGCTCCGGTTGCGCGCGCTGCCGCGACCGCTCGCCGTCACCGTGATCGGGGGCGGACTGACCGGCGTCGAGACCGCGGCCGAGCTCGCCGAGGATGATCCCGAGATCGCCGTGACCCTGGTGTCCGACTCCCCGGTGGCGCACGCCCTGCCGCCGCGGACGCGACGCAAGATCCTCGCCACGCTGGCCACACTCGGCGTCACGGTGATCGACGGGAACCGGGTGGCCGAAATCGCCGAGGGCAAGGTCACTCTCGCGGACGGGCGGATCCTGCAGTCCGATTGCGCGGTGCTCGCGACCTCATTCGCGGTTCCCGACCTGGCCCGCAGGAGCGGACTCGAGGTCGACGCCGAGGGCCGCCTGCTGGTCGACGCCACGTTGACCAGCCGAGGCGCACCGTCGATCGTCGGCGCCGGTGACGCGGTCGCAGGGCCGCCGGACGAACTCGGCCACCTCCGGATGAGCTGCCAGAGCGCCCTCCCGATGGGTGCGCACGCCGCCGACACGATCCTCGCCCGCCTCGGCGGCACCGCGCCGATGCCGCTTTCGCTCGGATTCGTCGGCCAGTGCATCAGCCTCGGCAGGCGACGCGGAGCCTTCCAACCGGCCCGCGCGGACGACTCCCCCGTCTGGCCTGCGATCACCGGCCGCGTCGGAGCGCTGGTGAAGGAGCAGGTCTGCGGCACGACGGTGCAGTTCATGACGAAGCAGGCGACACGCGGGTCGTACCGGTGGCGTAGCGGCCCGCGCTGACGGCCCGTGACCGCTCGATTCGGGTGTGCGGGCGAGGCCGTGTCACGCTTGTCGGGTGCGGATCGAGCGGATTGGTGACGGCGGCGACCCGGCCGACGTGTTGCGCGCCCTCGCGAACCTGGCCGTCGACCGCGGCACACCCGCGCCCGCGGCGCTGATCGGCGACTGGTTCGGCTCCAGGGCGGTGCTGGCCCCGACCGTGCACACCGAACCCGTCGATACGGCGAGCGTCTTCGACCTCACCGACCGAGAAACGGACACCGCCCCCGGGCAACCGGGGCCGCGCGGCGACGACCGTCCACTGATCGGCGGCGGCTGGATCGGCTACCTCGCCTACCCGGACAGCCCGGCCGGCGGGGCCACCGCCGCACTCCCCGACGCGGCAGGCGGCTGGACGGACTCGGTGTTGCGGCAGGACCCCGAGGGGTGCTGGTGGTACGAGAGCCTGACCGACGACCCCTGCCCCGCCGCATGGTCGGACGCGGTCACCGCGCCCGCCGCGCCCGCGCAGCCCTGGCGGATCGAGTGGACGGCCCCCGACCGGGAGGCGCACCGCAACGGCGTGCTGCAGTGCCTCGAGGCCATCAGGCAGGGCGAGGTGTACCAGGCCTGCGTGTGCACCCAGTTCCGCGGCCGCGCGGATGGCGATCCACTGCACTTCTTCGCCGACGCGGTGGCCGCGACCCGGCCCGCCCGCGCCGCCTTCGTGCAGGGCGCGTGGGGCGCGGTGGCGTCGCTGTCCCCCGAGCTGTTCCTCTCCCGCCACGGGAACCTGCTCCGCTCGAGCCCGATCAAGGGCACGCTGCCGATCGCCGACGATCCGGACCGCCTGCGTGCCTCCGTCAAGGACGTCGCGGAGAACGTGATGATCGTCGACCTGGTGCGCAACGACCTCGGCCGGGTCGCGGTGCCCGGATCGGTCACGGTCACCGATCTGCTCGGCGTCTACCCCGCCCCTGGGGTCTGGCACCTGGTCTCCACCGTCGCCGCGATCGCCGCGCCCGGCACCACCACCGCGGCCCTGCTGGAGGCATCCTTCCCGCCCGCATCGGTCACCGGCTGCCCCAAACACCGCGCCCGCCAACTCCTCTCACAATGGGAACCGGACCATCGCGGGGTGTACTGCGGCGCAGTCGGATTCGCGTCCCCGCTCGCGGGCACCGAACTGAACGTGGCGATCCGGACCGTCGAGTTCGACCCGGACGGGAACACGGTGCTCGGCGTCGGCGGCGGCATCACCATCGACTCCGACCCGGACGCCGAATGGCAGGAATGCCTCGACAAGGCGTCGAGCATCTTGTCGCTCGGGTAGTCGCCCTCACGCCTGCGCGCAGGCCTGCTCGCCCGAGCCGGACAGCTCGAAGTCCGCCGCGCGGTCCTCCGACAAGGGCGCCGTCGACGAACAGATCCGACGAATGATCGACGGCGCGTCCAGCTCCCAGATCCGCAGCACTCCCTCACCGTCCCCGGAGAAGGCGGCGTGGCTACCGGGCAGGAAGGCCACCTGCGATCGACCGGTGCCTGCGGTGGTGATCGGCCCGCCGACGTTGCGCATCGACCCCGCGTCGGCGACGTCCCACAGCCGCACCGTGCCGTCGTCGCTGCCGCTGATCACGTGGCGGCCGTCGGGGTCGAACGACACCGAGTACACCGTGCCGGTGTGTCCGCGCAGCGGCGAACCCCTCATGGTGAGCGATCCGTCGCCCGCCCGGTCCCACAGCACGATCGACTGCTCGTCGCCCCCGGTCGCCAGCATCGCCCCGTCCGGGCTGAACGAGATCGAGTTGATCCCGTCCGCCTGACCACCGTCCGGAACCGCGACCTCCAGAGGGCCGGCCGCGTCCCGCACGTCCCAGGCGTGTATCCCGCCGTCCGCGTCGGCCGCCACCAGGTTGCGCCCGTCCGGGCTGAACGCCACCGTGCGAACGAGATTGGTCGGACCGCCGAGCGGTTCACCCCACGGCACCGGCCGTTCCGGATCCGCCAGGTTCCACAGCCGGACACTGACGTCGTCCGCACCGATGGCGAGCGTCGACCCGTCCGGGCTGAAAGCCAACTCCCAGGTGAATCTCGTCTGCGTCAGGATCGGTCCGCCGAGAGCACGCGGGTGGGCCGGGTCGTGCACGTCCCAGAGCTGCACCTGACCGCCGGAGGTCGGTGCGGTCGCCATCGTGCCGCCGTCGGGAGCCAGCGCCACCACATGGGCTCCGCCGAGCGGGCGCGGCAGGGCGAGCGCACTCGCAAGGGCCAACCGTCGATCCGCGTCGACCCGCCACAGCCGGATCACCGAGTCGTATCCGCCTGTCGCCACCAACGATCCGTCGCGGCTCGGCGCGGGCTGGGTGAGCGCCGATGCCGAGACGTGGATCGCCGTCTTCGGCAGGGTCCACACCCGGACCGTCGAGTCCTGTCCCCCGGTCACGATGGCGGAGCCGTCGGGCACAAGGGCGAGCGCCGGGACTCCGCCGCCGTTGCCGGTCAAGGCCGGACGCAGCTCGCGCAGGCTCCGCGAGGCGGGGTCGAGGGACCACGTCTTCACCGTGCCGTCCCACGAGGCGCTCGCCAGCGTCGCGCCGTCCGACGCGAAGGCGATCGTCCACACCCCACCGGTGTGGGCCTGGATCGGGGCGCCGAGCTCGCCGACCGCCCGCACGTCTGTGGTGTCGAACACCCGGATGACCCCGTCATCGCTGCTGGCGGCGAGCGTCCGCCCGTCGGGCGCGAACGCCACCGAGTGCACCACGTCGCCGAACCCGGTCAGCACCGACGGCAGCGGGACGGGCGCGCCACCCCCGCCCATCCCGGCGATGTCCCACAGCCGGATGCTGCGGTCATCGCTCGCGGTCGCCAGCACCGCCGAGTCCCCGCGGAACGACACCGTCCGGACCGCGCCCTGATGCGCGGGCAGCACCGTGGACCCGAAGCGACCCGAGAACGGGTCCGAGGTGTCGAACATCGTCACCGTGCCATCGTCGTTGGGCACGGCCAGGATCCGCCCGTCCGGACTGAACCGGAGGTTGTGGACCGCCCGGGTCCCCACCTTGGTCCCGTCGAGCAGCGGCCGCGGCGCGGATCTGTCGGTGATGTCCCAGATGAACACGAGGCCGTCGCCGCTGCCCGCGGCCAGGATCCTGCCGTCCGGGCTGAAGGACACGGACGCCATGTACTTCCCGGCCCCGCCGAGCGGGGCTCCGATCGGTCGCGGTTCGCTGCGGTCGGTGAGGTCCCACAGTCGAACGGTGCGGTCGTCGCTGGCCGAGGCGATCGTCGAGCCGTCGCGCGAGACCGCCACCCCGTAGACCGGGCCCTGATGGCCGGTCAGGACGCGGCCCACCGGAGTCGATTCGGTCGCGATCAGGCGCGAGTACGCGGCGTCGTTGCCCGCCTTCATCTGCCAGGCCTCGATCGCCAGCCGCGCGGAGGTCGTCGGGTCGGAATCCCGCAGCGAATCCGTCAGTGCGATCAGCTGGCGGAACTGAGCGGCCGAGCGCTCCGATTCGGCGCGCTGCTTCGCCGTCCAGGCCATCGACACCGCGACCAACGCGATCACCGTTGACACCACCAGCGCCGCCATCACGGCCCGCTGGATCCACGTGTCCCTGCGCACGTGCCCGGTCGAGGTGTCGAGGAACTCCGAGGCCGTCGGGGTCAGGGAGGCGGCCACCTTCGTCGCGCCCAGCCCCTCGACGGCGACCCTCGACGCATCGTGCTCGGCGACCATGTCGAGACGGCCGCGCTGATAGAGCAGGCTGCTGTTGCGGTCCGCCTGTTCCCAGTTCGCGGCATCCGCCTCGATCTGCTGCCGAAGCGCGGTGTACGAGCGGTCCTCCTGGATCCACTGTTTCAGCCGCGGCCAGGCATCGATCACCGCGTCGTGGATCAGCTCGACGCTCTCCGTGTCCGCAACCAGGACCCGAGCCGCGATGAACTGGTCAACCACCTGCCTGCCGGTGGCCGTGTCCTCGCCTGCGAAGGCCAGCAACTGCGGCAGCGTGCGCCGGATCTTCACGTCGGTGCCGGTTTCCGTGACGTACACCAGGTGCACCAGCATCGCCCGGGCGAGCACCTGGCCCCGCTCGTCCAACGCCGCCCAGGTGCGCTCGGCCGTCGCCGCGACCGACCCACGCACACCGCCGGTGGCGCGGTAACTCGCCACGGTGAGCACTCCCCCGCGCCTGCGCTCCCACATCGTGTCGAGCAGATGCGAGAGCAGCGGCAGGACGGTGCCCGCGCCCTCGTCCGAGGTGAGCACCCCGAGATCGTGCAGGATGAGGTCGACCAGCCCCGCCTCGAGTTTGAGACCGATCATCCGGGCGGGCTGGGTGATCACCTCCACCATGTCCTCCCGCGTCAGCGGCGCGAGCACCTTGCTGTGGCGTTCGAGCGCGCGGGCGAGCACCGGCTGGGACAGCGCCTGCTCGTAGAAGTCCGAACGCATCGTCGCGACGACAACGGGCGCGGCATCGGGCGTCTCCTCCGCGCCGACCGTCGTGGCCGCGAGATCGAGAAGGGCGAGGAAGCGGTCGCGCTCCTCGGGATCGTCACATTGGGTGAACAGCTCCTCGATCTGATCCACGACGATCAACAGCGGGTTCGACTCCAGCCGAGCGGCGACCGCGCGGACCGCGCGGCGCACGGTCTCCGGCCGAGCATCCGAGGCCACCTCCCGCAGCTCGGGTAGCGCCTCGCCCAGCGCCTGCAAGGGCCGCGGTCCCGGCGTGAGCACCACCGGCCGACCACCGGCGTCCGGTCCCGGGCCCGCCAGCTCCGCGACGAGACCGGCCTGGACCAACGAGGACTTCCCCACTCCCGAGGCACCGGTCACGATCACCAGTCCGTGCCCCTGCGCCGAGGTGACCGTCTCGACCAGGCCGGGCAGACTGCCGCCGCGGCCGAAGAACAGTCGCGAGTCCTCGGCCCGGTACGGCTCGAGCCCCCGATACGGACGAACCCCGGTCACCGGAGCAGGCACAACCTGATCGGCAGTCTCGCCGCGGGCGCGGGTGGCGTTCGCATCGCGGGCACTCGACCACCACGCCAGCCATTGCTTCATCGAGTACAGGCCGGGGACCGGCGGCTGGGTGCCGTGCAGCGCCTGGGCCGCGCGGATGAGGACCACCAGAAC
Organism: Rhodococcus sp. NPDC055112; assembly: GCF_053607505.1. Lineage (NCBI taxonomy): Bacteria > Bacillati > Actinomycetota > Actinomycetes > Mycobacteriales > Nocardiaceae > Rhodococcus > Rhodococcus sp. NPDC055112. Next base: position 32,814 of record NZ_JBSGTR010000016.1, on the reverse strand, counting down.
CGGGCGGACGGAGTCGAACGTCGCGGGGACCCGCTTGCCCGAACGCCAGTCGCTCAGCCGCTGGACCGAGATCTGCCGGTCCGTGCCGATTGTTCGGCCGACCGCCGACGCCTCGGAGACGACCTTCTTCAGGGCCGGCCCGCCTGCCGTCGCGAACAGCAGGCGCAACTGATCCGCGAAGTGCAGGCGCGCCTGTGTGTCCGGGTCGCTCCTCGGGCTCCGCGCCTGTGCATCCGGGTCGCTCCTCGGGCTCCGCGCCTGTGCCTCCGCAGCATCGTCCACCGCATCGGCCGAATCGCCACCGGACATCGTCGATCACCCCAGTTCCTGCCGTGGAAATTCCGCTGCGGAAAAGTTCCTCACCCACCGCGAACTGGGACGATACCCGGATACCGGGACGCGCGGTTTGGTTGGGCCCCTGCCACCGAGCAGAGTTGATCTCGACGCACGGGGGGCCCTGCATCACCGCGCCACACCGGCGGGAACTGTTCAGCCCGAGGGGGGGTTGTTCCCGCCGGTGTGCACGTGGCCGACCACACACGACGGAGTGACCATGAGCAGAATCGCCGCCAAGATCGCGTCCACGGTTCCACCTACCCTCGCCGCAGCACTCGTCCTCGCCGCCGCGGTCGGCCTCATCATGTTGATGGGCGCACCGCCGAACTGACGATCCGGCGCCGCCGGACCCACTCAGCCCTGTCGGGCCGCCAGCACCGCCTCGTAGACCTCACGCTTGGACACCCCGGCGGTCGCGACCATCGCACACGCGTCCTTGAGCCGCGCCCCGCTCTCCACGAGCCGTTCCACCTCCCCGACGAGATCCTCGGGCTCCGCGGCGACCAGCCGCGCGGCCTCCAGGACGACGGTGATCTCCCCGCGTGCCCCCTCGATCGCCCACTCGGCCAGCTCGGCCAGGGTGCCGCGGCGCACCTCTTCGTAGGTCTTGGTCAGCTCCCGGCACACCGCCGCGCGGCGGTCCCCGCCGAGCACCTCGACCGCGTCGGCGAGGCAGGCGGCCAGCCGGTGCGGCGCCTCGAAGAACACACACGCCCGCTGCTCGGTGCGCAGCGACTCCAGCCAGGTTCGGCGCTGCCCCTGCTTGCGCGGCGGGAACCCGTCGAAGCAGAAGCGCTCGACCGGCAGACCGGACAGCGCCAGCGCGGTCGTCACGGCCGACGGACCCGGCAGGCAGGTCACCGGCAGGTCCTTCTCGACGCACGCCGCCACCAAGCGGTAACCGGGATCGCTGACCGACGGCATCCCCGCATCGGTCACCAGCAACACCGTCTTGCCCTCGGTGACGTCGGCGACCAACGCCGGCAGCCGGGTCGTCTCCACCTGGTCGTAGAAACTGACCACCTTGCCCGTGATCACCACCCCGAGCGCGGACGCCAGATGCTTGGTGCGGCGGGTGTCCTCCGCCGCGACGACGTCCGCGGTGGCGAGGGCTTCCTTGAGGCGTTCGGAGGCGTCACGGACCTCACCCATCGGTGTCGCGGCTAGGACAAGACGACCGTTCATGTCCCACAGCCTACGATCGAGGACGTGACCCAGTTGACCGACGAGCGCGCGACGCCCGCAGTCGACACCGTGATCGTCAGCCCGGCGCCGACGGCGCCCGCCCTCGACCCCGGCCCCACCGACCGGATGCGCGGCTGGGTGGTCACCATCTTCCTGACCACCCTGGCGGCGATCACCCGCTTCGTCATGCTCGGCTACCCCACCGACGCGGGCACCCCGGTGTTCGACGAGAAGCACTATGCGCCCCAGGGCTGGCAGGTGCTCACCGGCGGCTGGCTCGAGGACAACCCCGGCTACGGCCTCGTGGTGCACCCACCGATCGGCAAGCAGTTGATCGCCGTCGGCGAGGCGATCTTCGGCTACAACGGCTGGGGCTGGCGGTTCGCGTCCGCGGTCGCGGGCACCATCCTGGTGCTGCTGGTGGTGCGGATCGTCCGCAGGATGGCCCGCTCCACCCTCGTCGGGGCGATCGCAGGGCTGCTGATCATCGCCGACGGCGTCACGTTCGTGTCCTCACGGATCGGCATGCTGGACATCTTCATGGCCGTGTTCGTGGTCGCGGCGTTCGGCTGCCTCGTGGTGGACCGGGACCAGGTGCGCGAACGGATGGCCCTGGTGTGGGTCGAGGGCCGGATCCACGACTCCCCCTACGGGCCACGCCTCGGCGTGCGCTGGTGGCGATTCGGCGCAGGCGTGCTGCTCGGGCTGGCGTGCGGCACCAAGTGGTCGGGCATGTACTTCATCGTCTTCTTCGGCCTCATGAGCGTCGCGTTCGACGTCGCCGCCCGGCGCGCCTACGGCGTCCGCCGACCGTGGTTCGGCGCCTGGCTGCGCGACGTGGGACCCGCGCTCTACGCGCTGGTGGTGATCCCGCTGCTGGTGTACCTGGCGAGCTACTGGTCGTGGTTCGCCTCGGAGACCGGCGTCGACAGGAACGCCGTCGGCACCAAGGTGGGCCTCGGCGGGCAATTCGCGTTCGTCCCTGACGCGCTGCGCTCGCTCTGGTACTACAGCGGAAACGTGCTCGAATTCCATTCCGGGCTCACCAATTCCGCGGGCAACCATCACCCGTGGGAGTCGAAGCCGTGGTCGTGGCCGATGGGGCTGCGCCCGATGCTGTACTACTTCGCCGACGGCGAGCAGATCTCCGGGTGCGGCGCATCGAGTTGCGTCAAGGCGGTCATGCTGATCGGCACCCCTGCGATCTGGTGGCTGGCGCTGCCGATGATCGCGTGGGCGCTGTGGCGCACGGTGGTATCGAAGGACTGGCGCTACGCGGCCGTGCTCACCGGCTACGGCGCCGGACTGCTGCCGTGGTTCGTCACCATGGACCGGCAGATGTACTACTTCTACGCCGTTGCCCTGGCCCCGTTCCTCGTGATGGGACTGGCGCTGGCGCTCGGCGAGATCATCGGCCGGGCCCGAGCCTCCGCGGAGCGGCGCGGCACCGGCCTGCTCGTGGTCTGCCTCTACCTCGGCCTGGTGATCGCGAACTTCATCTGGCTCTGGCCGATCCTCACCGCGATCCCGATCACCCCGGAGGCCTGGCAGCAGCAGCTGTGGCTGCCGAGCTGGCGCTGACCCCGGGCTTCGGGTCGCCCCCGTTCAATTCAATCAAGCATGCTTGATTGTTTTTCCGTTCGCGCCTACAGTCGCCTCCCAAGGGGCCCGATGTGACCCCAGTCACCAACCTCGTGGGCGCCCAGCCGTTCGGGTGGCGCGTCCTTTCGACGTCCCGTGGAGGCCACGTATGCAATCCGATCTGTCCGGTCTGACCGCGCTCGAGGTCAATCTGGCCACCCGCACCTCGCTGGGCGACGCCCTCACCCGGTCGGCCCGAATGTTCGGCTCCCGCACCGCGATCGCGGACCGCGGCCGCTCGGTCACCTACCGCGAACTCGACGCAGCAGCGGAATCCTTCGGGCGCTCGCTCCTCGAGTCCGGGCTGTCCCGCCAACAACCGGTCGCGATGCTGATGGGCAATTCGTGGCAGTTCGTCGCGACCTACTTCGCCTGCGCCAAGTCGGGACTGGTGGCGATGCCGGTGAACGTGGTGCTCGCACCCGAGGACATCGCATGGATCCTGAACGACTCCGGCACCACCACCGTCGTCGCCGATGCCGTCTTCGCACCGCTGCTCGAGAAGATCCTGCCCGGACTGACCGAGGTGACGTCCGTGATCCTCGTCGGCGCCGAGCCCGCCGAGTCGACCGGCGGGGTGCCGAGCCGACCGCTGGCGACTGCTTGCAGGTCGCTCGAAAGTCACTGCTGGGAGGACCTCGCCCACCGCGAGGCGGCCGGCCCACTCGAGGTGCTCGTCGAGGACCGCGACGTGGCGCAGTGCCTGTACACCTCCGGCACCACGTCCCGGCCCAAGGGCGTTCTGGTCAGCCACACCTCGGTCTTCGTTGCGGGCCTGACCAACGCGCTGATGCAGGGCGCGTCCTGGGGTGACGAGCACGCGACCCTGGTCAACGTGCTGCCGATGTTCCACACCACGGGCCTGAACACGCTGGTCCTGCCGACGCTGATGATCGGCGGAACGGTGGTGCTGCCAGGACCGTTCGACCCGGGCGCGGTGCTCGACGCCATCGAGACACACCGGGCGACGCACGTGATGTTCCTGCCGATCATGTACCGCGCACTGGTGGGCACTCAGGCCGCCGCGGCGCGGGACCTGTCCTCGGTCCGGCTGTGCATCTATGCGATGGCCCCCATGCCCGAAGCGCTCCTCGACCAGGTCGACGAGGCGTTCCCGAACGCCGCGGTGATCCTGGGGTCCGGTCAGACCGAGGTGGTGCCCGCGACCGTGCTGCAGTGGCCCGAGCACCGCCACACCAAGGCGAACTCGTGGGGCCCGCCGGTCCCGACCGTCGAGGTGCAGATCATGGCCGAGGACGGCACGCTGCTGCCCGCGGGCGAGAGCGGCGAGATCGTCTACCGGGGACCGCATGTCAGCAGCGGCTACTGGAACAACGCCGAGGCCAATCGGGTTGCCTTCGCGCACGGTTGGTTCCACAGCGGCGACGTCGGTCATCTCGACGAGGACGGGGTCGTCTGGTTCACCGATCGACTCAAGGACATCATCAAGAGCGGTGGCGAGAACGTCTCGTCCGTTGATGTCGAGCGGGTCGTCTCGGCGGCGCCCGGGGTCCAGGAGTGCTCCGTCGTCGGTCTGCCGGACGAGCGCTGGGGCGAGGCGGTGTGCGCGGTGGTCGTCGCCGCCGACGCCACCGCCGCACCCGACGAACTCGAAGCCCAGGTGATCGCCCACGCCAAGCAGCACCTGGCTGGTTTCCAGGTACCCAAGCGAGTGATCGTCGTCGACGAGTTGCCCAAGACGGCGACCGGCAAGGCCCGCAAGCACGAGCTCAGGGCCGGCTTGAGCCGCTGACCGCGTCGATGCGACGGAAACCCGTGCTGCTCACGGGTTTCCGTCGCCTCACTCCGAGGAACCGTTGTTGGCCGACCTGCTCGGCCCGCGTCGGGGACGCGGCATCCGCCGCCGCTCCCGCTTCGCCTCCAGGATCATCGGGTCGTGGCACAGGTCCCGATAGAGCGAGACGCACAGACCGATCATCACCAGGACGAACGGTGCCGCCGCGATGATCGTCATCGTCTGCAGACCGTGCAGCGCGTCCTCGCCACCCGTCCACAGCAGCAACGCCGCGACCCCGCCGGTGGCCAGGCCCCAGAAGATCACCACCCAGCGGCTGGGGTCGAGGGTGCCGCGCTGCGACAGCGATCCCATCACCATCGACGCGGCGTCGGCGCCGGAGACGAAGAAGATCGAGACCAGGAGCATCACCAGGACGGTCGAGATGCCCGCCAGCGGCAGATTGTCCAGCATGCCGAAGAGCTGAGATTCGGAGCTACCGCGGCCCGCCAGGTCGATGCCGCTGCGCTGTTCCCCGATGGCAGCGCCGCCGAACACCGAGAACCAGAACAGGCTGACGAGGCTCGGGACCAGGATCACGCCGATCACGAACTCGCGGATGGTGCGGCCGCGGCTGATGCGGGCCAGGAACATGCCGACGAACGGGGTCCACGAGATCCACCACGCCCAGTAGAAGATCGTCCACGAGGACAGCCACTCGGCGGTCTCCGGATTACTCGATGCCGCTGTGCGGGCGGACATCTCCGCGATCTCTGCGGCGTAGGCGCCGAGGGCGGTGGGGACCAGGTTGAGGATCAGCACCGTGGGCCCGAGCACGAACACGAACAGCGCGAGCACCAGCGCCAGCACCATGTTGATGTTCGACAACCACTGGATGCCCTTGGCCACCCCCGAGACCGCGGACGCGACAAACACCAGCGTCAACACCGCGACGATCGAGACCAGCAGCAGCGTGCCCGCTTCTTCCAGCCAGCCGGCGACCTCGAAGCCCGAGCCGATCTGCAGCGCGCCCAAGCCGAGCGACGCGGCGGTTCCGAACATGGTCGCGAAGATCGCGAGGATGTCGATGACCTTGCCGATCGGCCCCTCTGCGCGACGCCCGAGCAGCGCGACGAACGCGGAGCTGAAGAGTTGTTTGCGGCCACGCCGGTAGGTGCCGTAGGCGAGCGCCAACCCCACCACCGCGTAGGTGGACCACGGATGCAGGCTCCAATGGAACATCGTGGTCGCCATCGCGGTGCCGACGCCCCCGTCGGTCCCCGGCGGTGGGTTCACGAAATGTGCGAGCGGCTCGGCGACACCGAAGTACATGAGGCCGATGCCCATTCCCGCGCTGAACATCATGGCGATCCAGCTGACCGTGTTGAACTCCGGCTTCTCGCCGTCCTTCCCCAGCGGGATCCGGCCGTACTTGCTCAGCGCCAGCCACAGCGCGAACAACACGAATCCGGTTGCGGCGAGGATGAACAGCCAGCCCAGGTTGGTGACAAGCCAGTCGAGCACGGTGCCGGTGACGGAGTCGAGGCTGTCCGGACCGACCAGGCCCCACACCACGATCGCGGCGACGATCGCGGCCGTGACCCCGAATACCACATGGTCGGTCCTGACACCTGTCTTGCGCGTCACGACATGACCGATGATCTCGTCGTCGGTGCGGTCGGAATCCTGCTCGGATAGATCGGAATTCGACGCCATGTGCTCCTACGTTGCTTGCCCGGTCCGGCAAAAGCAAGCGCGACAGGCGTGGAACGGCGACCTACCCGAGCGGCTCCGTCCCGCTACGCCGCCGACCGTGCAGACGATTTACGGCCGAGAATCCCGTCGACACTGAACCGTCCGGCGCCGGTCGCGGCGAGCAGCAGCGATCCCACTCCGAGCGCCAACACCAGCTCGTATCCGCCTTCGCCGACGAAGATTCCCTTGTCGTAGTGGACGATGGCGAACGCCCCGACCATGTTGAGGAACAACAGGATCCCGGCGATCGGCGTGGCGACCCCCGCGATGAGCGCAAAGCCACCCACCAGCTCGATGGTCGCGGCCACGATCGCGGAGAGGTCGGGCATGGGCGCGCCCATGCCCTCGAACGCGACCTGCGTCTTGTCGATTCCCATTGTGAAGAACTTCTGCCAGCCGTGGGCGACGAAGATGACGCCGATGCCGACCCGGGCGATGAGGATGGCGAGGTCGCGGAATGCGGCGGATTTCATGATGGAGTCCTTTTCGATGTGCGGCGCGACGGACGGGAACATCAGCAACTCTGACACAGCATGGTTGAAGCGTCAACAATGCTGTCGATCGCCGGACCGTTCAGGCCCCCCGCAGTGCCGCCTTGAACAACCGCTCGGCGGTCTCGTCGCCGAGGCCGAGTCCGCGGACAGTGGCGACGTAGTCGGTGGCGGCGCGCTGCGCGGCTGCCATCGAGGCGTCTCCGACCGCGGCCACGAAGGACCCCAGCCGCCCCCTCGTCTCGATCGCCCCGAGCTGTTCGAGCTCTCGATATGCCCGGGCCACGGTGTTCGCGGCCAGCCCCAGCTCCTCGGCTAGGGCCCGCACCGTCGGCAGCTTGGTGCCCGCGATCAGCTCGCCGCGCCGGACGCGATCGAGGATCTGCAGCCGTAGCTGCTCGTACGGCGCCGTGGACGAGTGTGGGTCGATGTCGATGCGCATGATCAACGCTAACCCCGCGACGCCGCGGTCAGTCCGCGAACGCTGCCGCCACACCGTCGAACCACGCCGACTCCTCGACCAGGCTGTGGCTGCGCCAGCCCTCGGGCGTGCGGACCAGCTCGTGGTTGTACCAGCCACCGCAGAAGAACTGCCTGTCCTTCTTGACGATCATCGGATTGAAGAACATGGCCCGGACCCGGGCCGTGTCACCGTCGAGTTCCACGTCGATGTTCGAGACGAAATGCTGCGTCTGCGCGAACAGGTCGAGCATCGTCGCCAGCTGCGCGATGACGAATTCCAGGTCACCGACCGGCCCGCCCGCGGTGGAGTAGTCGATGTGCGCGTCCGGGGTGAAGACGGTGCGATAGAGATCCCAGTCCTTGCTGTCCACCGCGTGCGCATAGCGGGTGAACAGATCCTGAATCTCGATACGGTCGGAGATCGTCTGCAGGTCCATGCCGACATACAAACGCACCGGCGGCCGGTCGCGTCGCGGAATGCGACAACGACTGCCGTTCAGGTCCGCCCGGAGCCCGAGCGCCTCGCCGCGAGCGCCGCGGTGACGCGGACCAGATCCCTCGGCGACGACACGTCCAGCCCGGTCAGCGTCGCGAGCTTGCGAAGCCGGTAGAGCACCGTGTTCGGATGGACGTGCAGGGTCACTGCCGCGGCCGCCCGATCGTAGCCGGCGTCCACAAAGGCCTCGAGGGTTCGCAGGATCGGCTCGTGGGTATCCAACGGGGACAACAGATTCGCCAGCACCGCGTGCGCTGCGCTCGGCCTGGTCAGCTGATACTCGACCGGGACGTCCCGCAGCCGGAAGAGCCCGCTCCTGTGCCCGTGACACCGCGCCACCTCGAGCACCTCGCGGGCCTCCTGCAACGCGCCTGGCACCCGGGACGGCGCCGCGGCGGAGACCGCGACGACGACCGCGGCGCCGATCGCCCGTTCGAGATCGAGCAGATTGCGCCGCAGCTGGGCGTACTGCGTGCTGTCGCCCCAGTTGTCCTCGGCGGGATCGGAATCGACGATGGGGATCAGCGCCGTCCCGCCGCTGCTGGTCACCGCGCACAGCGCCTTGTCCCTGCCGACGTTGTCGAGTTCCCGCTGCAGCCGCCGCACCTTGCGCCGCTCGGCCACCGCGGTGTCCACCTCCGCCGCGGATTCGTCGGGGTGCGGATCGACGTGGATCGCGACTATCCAGTAGAGCCGGGCGAGCGTCAGACCGACCCGATCTGCAGTCCCGGCCGGGTCGGTTCCCGCGGACAACGCCATCAGCAGGGCGCGCCTGGCGGCGTCGTCCTCCCCCGCGGGCGCATGGTCAGACCCGTATCCGGCGACCACCGCGGACGTGGCGGCCAACAGGTAGGTGTGCAGCTGCCGCCCGGCCCGCGCCAGTGCCGGGCCGTCCCCGTCGGTGGCCAGCTCCGAGATCGCCGCCCACCAGTGCTGGATCCCGAGGTGGTACGCGTGCAGCACCTCGGCCAGCGGCACCAACTCCTCCGCACGACGGCCGGCGGAATCACGCAGCTCCGCCACCTCCCCCGGGGTCGGCTCACCCGCGGTCCTCAGCATCGCGATGAACAGTTCCAGGTTCCGGCGCACGATCGCGGTGACGTCGATGCGAATCGCTTCCTCGGGTAGCGACCGATAGAAGGGCACCTCGGTCCGCACCGCGTGCACGGTCTCGGCGACCAGCGCGTGCGTCCGCTGGGCCAGCTGGTCCGCCAGCGACCGCCCGCCGATCGCGATGGGCCCGTCCGGGTCGGTTTTGATTCCAGACACAAAAACCTCCGAATAGTTGATCGCAATCTACAACCACGACCAGGAGTTTTCCGATCAATATGTAATCCACGCCACTCTCCGATGCACAAAAGGCGCATCGCACGGGCGGGCTATGAGAGAAGGAGTCTCGGTGACCAACATGATCCGCCGCGCAACCCGGTCGGGAGCCACGGCCGCCGCCACACTGTGTCTGCTGGCGGCCGCAACCGCGGGCAACGCCGGGGCCGCGCCGCTGCAGCCCGGCGCGATCGATTACGTCGCGCTCGGCGACTCCGCCGCCGCCGGGCCGCTGCTCCCCGACCAGGACATGAGCGCACCCGGATGCCTGCGGTCGCGGGACAACTACCCGGCGGGCGTCGCCGCGACCCTCGGCGCCACCCTGACCGACGTCACCTGCTCGTCCGCCAGGACGGCGCACATCACCGACACACGACAGGGCACGTTCACCGGAACCGTGCCCCCGCAGCTCGATGCGCTGAGTCCCGACACCGACCTCGTCACGGTCACCATCGGAGCGAACGACTTCAACCTCTTCAGCACTGCCCTCAGCTGCACCAACCCGCTGCCGCAACCGACAGGCACGTCCTGCCGCGACAAGTTCACCGCCGGTGGGCGCAACCAGCAGCGGGACCTGATCCGAGACTGGGCCCCGACCTGGGGGGCGATGCTCGACAAGGTCCGCGACCGCGCACCCGAGGCCGAGATCGCGGTGGTCGGGTACGGAACATACCTCCGACCGGGCGGATGCCCTGCGCAGCAGCCGATCTGGCCGCAGGACGCCGATTACCTGCAGAGCGTGATGGCGGATGCGAACGAGGCGATGGCGGCCGAGGCGGCCAGGCGCGACATCCGATTCATCGACATCAGGCAGGCCACCTCCGGTCACGACATCTGCGCGGGCCCCGCCCAGGCTCACTACGCGGGCCTGGTCCCGGCGGAGCCCGCGGTGCCGCTGCACCCGACGGTGCTCGGCATGCAGGCGATCGGCGCACACGTCGCCGGCGAGCTGCGCTGAGTACCGCACCCCACCCCACCGCACCGCCTGCGGCAGTGCACTTTCCGTCCCTCACCCTCCCCGAACCAGCGAGGCCCCATGTCCGTGCACGAACCAACGGTTGCGCCGTCGGCGCTGCCTGCCGCCACGACGAAGGTCGTCAGCGGTGCGCTGATCGCCCTGTTCCTGGCGAATCTGGTCAACTTCTTCGACCGCGCGATCCCGTCGGTGGTCGCCGAACCCATCAAGGCCGAGTTCTCGCTCAGCGACCTGCAACTCGGCCTCATCATGTCGGCGTTCACGCTGGTGTACGCGGTGGCCGGACTGCCGCTCGGGCGACTCGCGGACCGCGGTGACAGGCCGAAGATCATCGGCGCCGGGCTGCTGCTGTGGAGCGGGCTGACCGCTGCGACCGGCGCCGCGGGCAACTACATGCTCTTCGTCCTGGCCCGGCTCGGCGTCGGCGTCGGCGAGGCCAGCTTCACCCCGGCCGCGAACTCGATGATCGGCGACATGTACCCGGCGGAGCGACGCTCGCGTGCGCTCGGCGTCTTCATGCTCGGTCTCCCGGTCGGACTCATGCTGGCGTACTTCACCGTCGGCAAGATCACGGAGGCCTTCGGATCCTGGCGGGCACCGTTCTTCGTGGCGGCCGTGCCCGGTGTGCTGCTCGCCCTCGTCATGTTCCGGATGCGCGACCCAGAACGCGGCGGCTCGGAGCACACCGCCGCGCCCGCCGACGACACCGCGATCACCCGGCCGATCCGCGGGCTGCTGTCGATCCCGACCCTGCGCTGGCTGATCCTCGCCGGGCTGACCTTCAACTTCGCCGCGTACGCGGTGAACTCGTTCGTGGTGCCGCTGCTGATGCGCCAGTACGAACTGAAGCTGACGCCTGCCGCCGCGGTCACCGGGATCATCGTCGGGTTGACCGGACTGATCGGCCTGCTCGCCGGAGCGAGGCTGGCGGACCGCGCGTCGACAAAGTCGCCGAGCGCGCGACTCACCATCGGCGTCGTCAGCTGCGCGGCGGCGGCGCCGCTGACCGCCCTCGCGCTGATGCAGGACGGCGGCAGCGTCGTGGCTTTCACCGCCCTCTTCGCGGCCGGCTGGCTGCTGGCCTACGGCTTCTACATCAGCGTCTACCCGGCGATCCACGACGTGGTGGTCCCGCGACTGCGTGCCACCGCCACCGCGCTGTTCTTCGCGGCGATGTACCTGCTCGGCGGATTCTCGGGTCCGGTCGTGGTCGGCGCCATCTCCGACTGGTTCGCTCAGCGGGCCCTAGACGAGGCCGGCACAGGAACACTGAAGCAGTTCGCGGGCGATGGGCTGAACTCGGCGATGTACCTCGTCCCGCTGATGCTGGTCCTCACGGCCGTGTTCATCTACCTGGCAACCCGAACCATCGCTTCCGACTCCACCCGGATGCGCCGGTCACTGGAAAGCCGGTGAGCGGTTCCGGGACAATGGCGTCATGGCCGACGCGACGATCTACCACAACCAGCGCTGCAGCACCTCGCGCACCGTTCTGAAGCTGATCGAGGAGGCAGGCATCGAGCCGACCGTCGTCAAGTATCTGGAGACGCCGCCCTCGCGCGACGGACTGCGGAAGCTGCTCGACGACGCCGGACTCAAGCCGAGCGAGGCGATCCGCAAGAAGGAAGCGCTCTACAAGGAACTCGGCCTGGCCGAGGCGAGCGAGGACGAACTGCTCGAGGCGATGGTGGAGAACCCGATCCTCATCGAGCGGCCCATCGTGGTGACGGCCAAGGGCACCGTGCTCGCCCGGCCCGCCGAGCGGGTCTCCACGATCCTGTAGCCACCCCGATCCGAACACGGCCCCGCCGGCTCGCGCCGACGGGGCCGTGCTGCGTTCATTGCGGAATCCCTACGATCCCACCGAACCGAAATCGACCGAGCCCAGGTTCATCGAGCCGAGATCGAGCGAGCCCGACGCGTCCTCTTCCTCGGTCTCGGTCTCGGTGTCCACCGGCGCCGGCTCGACCGGGGTCGTGGGCACCACGACCTCCTCCGGCGTCCAGACGCCGCAGTTGTAGGTGACGAAGGTGCTGTCAGAGGCCTGCAGCGTGACCGCCGACGGGCCATTGGTCTGCATGTACTCGACGACCGTCGGCTGCCCGTTCGTGAGCGAGAGCCGCGTCCAGGTGCACGGTGCACCGAGCGTGGTCGGCCCCGTCGACTCGTAGGTGCCCGGCGCGAGCCCGGCGGAACCCACCTGGAACCCGCCGTCGTGCGTGATCACCGGGGTGCCCGCAAAGGCGACGCCCGCGCCCGCGAGAACGCCTCCCGCAACCGCAACGGATGCGATGGACATCGAAACCAGCTTGCGCATAACTTCCTTCCACACTTCGTCTGAGTTGGACAGTTGTCCAAACGAGAAGGTAGCCACCATCCAGGCGAGCAAATGGCGAATCACACATTGGTGACGCGAGTCACAGTGCCGGAGCCCGTGGCGACGGTTTCGCCTGCCGCATCGAACCTTTCGCGGTCAGAGCCGATCGCGCGACACCGGGCAGGACATGCAGCGCGGGCCACCCCGGCCCGAGCCGAGCTCGGACCCGGAAATACGCAGCACCTCGATGCCCGATGCTTCCAGCCGCGAGTTCGTCACGACGTTCCGCTCGTAGGCGACGACCACCCCCGGCTCCAGGGCGAGAGTGTTGTTGCCGTCGTCCCACTGCTCGCGTTCTGCGGTGACGTTGTCGAGCCCGGTGTCGATGACCCGGAGCTTGCCGATGCCCATCGCGTCGGCCGCGGCCTTCAGGAACGGTTCGGCGCCGCGAATGCTCACCCCCACGTCCTCACGGTGAATGGTGAACGCGGACAGACTGTCCTGAATGGCGGGGTACATCACCACGGCGTCGACGTCGACCATCGTGCACACCGTGTCCAGGTGCATCGACGCTCGCGACTGGGCGATCGGGACCACCAGCACCGAGTGCGCAAGGCCGTCCTCGAAAACGCTGCGCGCCAACGCCTCCGCCCCGGCCGGGGTGGTCCGCTCCCCCACCCCGACCGCCACCACACCCGGCGCCAGCAACAACACGTCGCCGCCTTCGACCGGCGCGGTGTGCGACTCGTAGGCCCGCCGGACCCCGAGGAAGCGCGGGTGGTGCGCGTAGATCAGGTCCGTCAGTGAGGCCTCGCGCACCCGGGCAGGCAGGGCCAGCGCGGTGATCGCGACCCGGTCCCCGATCCAGAACGAGGAGTCCCTGGTGAACAGCAGGTTCGGCAGCGGCTCGATCACGAAGTCGCCGCCGTGGTGCATACGCCGCACCAGCGATGCGCCGCCGGGCCCGAGCGGGAGCTCGTCGAATGTCATGCCCGCGGTCAGGACGGTGGCCAGGGCAGCGGGCTCGACGGTCCGCAGATGCGCGGCGAGTTCCTGTGCGAGCGGGTGTCCGAGCCTGCGGGGGTCGACAGCCGCCGAGATGCCCTGCATGCGGGCGGCCCCGCTCGCCGTCAGGGTCTCGGTGAGCACCTCGGACAGCAGCAGCACCTCGACCCCCCGCGCACGCAGCAGCGCGGCGAACGCGTCGTGCTCCTCCTGCGCCCGGTCCACCCAGGGCAACCCGTCGAACAGCAGTTGGTCGTTGTTGCGTGGGGTCAGCCGCTTGAGCTCGTCGCCGGGGCGGTGCAGCAGCACGGTACGCAGGGTGCCCACCTCGGAGTTGGCCCCCAGCACGGACGACCCCTCGTTGCCCACGACGCTGCGCTCCATGGCTAGACGGTAGTGCGCGCCCGGCCGCGCCGCGAGGGCTTCGATTCACAGTCCACCCTCGTGGCGTCCGGTCGACGACCCGATTCCCTCAACTATGGTCGAGGTCTACGACGGGAGGCGCCGGTGGAGATGCCGAACTGGAAGGCCAAGGAACTCACCCCGGGACAGCTGTCCGAGCGCAGCGGGGTCGCGGTGTCCGCGTTGCACTTCTACGAGCGCGAGGGGCTGATCGAGAGCCGCAGGACCAGCGGGAACCAGCGCCGCTATGCACGCGACACCCTGCGCCGGGTGGCCTTCATCCGGATCTCCCAGCAGGTCGGCATCCCGCTCGCGGAGATCAGGGAGGCGCTCGACACCCTGCCCGAGGGACGGACCCCGACACGGGCCGACTGGGAACGGCTCTCGACGAGCTGGCACGCCGACCTGGACCGGCGCATCGAGCAGTTGACCCGACTCCGGGACAACCTCACCGGCTGCATCGGCTGCGGGTGCCTGTCCATGAACAGCTGCGCGCTGGCCAACCCGCACGACCGGCTGGCCACCGCGGGCCCCGGCGCCCGGGTACTGGACGTTCGACTCCGCCGCTGATCGCCCGAGCTCGGTGCACCCGCCCTCAGCGCAGTAGGCCGCGCTCGCGCGCCGCAGCCACCGCGGCCGTCCTGCTGTCCACACCGAGCTTCGAGAACACATGCACCAGATGCGACTTCACGGTCGCCTCGGTGACGAACAGCTGCTTGGCGATGGCCCTGTTCGACAGCCCGTCCGCCACCAGCCTGACGATCTCCGTCTCGCGGGCGCTCAGGTCCACCCTTGGCTCGCGGATCCGGCGGTACAGCCGTTGCGCCACATCCGGATTGAGGACCGTCTCGCCCCTGGACGCCGCCCACACCGCATCCAGCAACACCTGCGGATCGCTGTCCTTGAGCAGGTAGCCGGCCGCGCCTGCCTCGACCGCGCGCAGGATGTCGGCGTCGGTGTCGTAGGTGGTGAGCACCACCACCCGCGGCGGATCGGGTCGAGCCATGATCGCCTCGGTCGACTGCGCACCGTCCATGCCCGCACCGAGTCGCAGGTCCATCAGCACCACGTCCGGTCGGGTCGTCTCGACCAGTTCGAGCGCCTGCTCGCCCGAGGCAGCCTCCGCCACCACGTCCAGGCCCTCGTGCGAGGACAGCAGGGCACGCAACCCCGCCCTGACCACCGGATGATCGTCGACCAGCAGCAGCCGCAGCCGCGGGCCGGTCACGACTGTGCCCCCGAGACGGGAAGCGTTGCCGCCAGTGCAGTTCCGTCGCCCGGCGCCGATTCGACGACGAGCGAGCCGCCAAGCGTCTCGAGCCGGTCGCGCATCGCGCGCAGTCCGAACGAGGCCGGGTCGACCACGGAAGCGGGATCGAACCCCACCCCGTCGTCCACGACATCGAGGCGCACCTCGTCCTGGTCGTAGCTCAGCGTCACCCGGACATTCTCGGCCCGCGAATGCAGCCGGACGTTGGCCAGCGCGCTCTGCGCCACCCGCAACAACGCCACATCGAAGTCCATCGGCAGCGGCAGCGGATCCCCCTCGACATGCAGCAGGCCGACGATCCCGGTGTGCGTGCCCAGCTGCGCCAGCTGGCGGCCGAGCGCGGACTCCAGCGAGGCGTCCTCGAGCGCCGACGGCGTCAGCGCCGCGACCACCCGGCGTGCCTCGCCGAGGTTGTCCTGGGCGGTCTCCGCGATCTGCGCGAGAACGGCCTTCGGGTCATCGCCGCGCTGGCCCGCCCGCGCCAGCAGCACGATCGACGAGAACCCCTGCGCGAGGGTGTCATGGATGTCCTTCGCCAGCCGCGCGCGCTCCGCCACCGCGCCCGCCTCACGTTGCAGCGCATTCAATTCGTCCTGCGCGCTGAGCAATTCGTCGTGGGATCGGGTCAGCTCGTCCAACAGGCGCTGACGTTGCTGGGTGTCGCGCAGCAACTGCTGGTAGATCAGCGCCATCCCCGCGGCGGCGGTCGCACCGAAGATCGGACCGAGGAAGGACGCGACGGTGTTGCTGGTGCCGTGCCAGAGCGAGGCGGCGATGACAACAGCGGTGATCGCGACCGTCGCCGCCAGCGCGACCCTGGTCGAGAGCAGATGGAAGCACAGGAAGAACAGCGGGAACGCCACCCACACGAAGCCGGCACCGAGCACGGACAGCCCGAGCCAGCCGAGCACCAGGACCCCCAGCCACAGCGAGCCGTACCAGTCGCGGCCCGTTGCGTCGGCGGCGCGGCGGGCGAACCACACCCCGAGCAGATACCAGACCAGCACCGCCGCGGCCAGCACGAATGCGGGCAGCGGATCCGGCTCATCGACGGCTGCCCTTGCGGTCCCGACGGCGAGCAGCACGAGGAACAGCCCGTGCGCGCCGAACTGCATGATGCGCAGCACGGGCGTCGTGCCGCGGGCGTGGCGGTATTCGGGCAACAGCATTTCATCCACGCTAACACCACCTCGGGGGCTCTGACCGGCCGCGATCGCGATGTCCAACTTTCGATTGATCCGGGTACCCATCCGTTGCGCGATGCCGGACCCGGCCCTCATTCGCGAGGCTGGAAGCCATGTTCCTCAGTATTCGTGACCTCCGATTCGCCAAGGGCCGCTTCGCTCTGATGAGCGCGGTCCTCTTCCTCATCTCGCTGATGGTCGTGATGCTCTCCGGCCTCACGGCCGGGCTCGGGAACCAGTCGATCGCGGCGATCCAGAACGTGGGTGCCGACCGGTTCGCGTTCGGCGAGCCCGCCGAGGGGCAGAAGGTCGCGTTCACCGACTCCCAGGTCACCGAGGCCCAGCGGGCACAGCTCGCCTCGACCCCCGGCGTCGACGAGGCCTCGATCCTCGGTATCGCGCCCCTCCGGATCACCGCCGACGGTCGCGATGTCAGCGCCAGCGGCTTCGGCGTCGCGGGCGATTCCTTCGCCGCGCCCGCCCCACTGCACACCGGCGAGATCGCGGTCGACCGGAAGCTCGCGGACGACAACGGCTGGGCCGTCGGCTCCACCGTCGACATCGCCGGACACCCGTTCACGATCGGCACGCTCGTCGACGACTCGTACTACAGCCACCAGTCGGTGGTGTGGCTCGACCTCGCCGACTGGCGCCAGCTGCCGACCGCTGGCGACAGCGAGGGCACGACGATCGCGCTGCGCACCTCCTCCGACTTCGACGCTGCGGCCGCCGAGTCCGACACCGGTACCGCCGTCACCGACGAGAAGGGCGCGCTCAACGCGATCGGCGCATACTCCTCCGAGCGCGGCTCGCTGCTGCTGATGCAGGGCATGTTGCTGGCGATCAGCGCGCTGGTCGTCGGCGCCTTCTTCACCATCTGGACCATCCAGCGTGGTCAGGATCTGGCGGTCCTCAAGGCCGTCGGCGCCTCCACCCGGTACCTGCTCGTCGACGCACTCGGTCAGGGGCTGATCGTGCTCACCCTCGGTGCGGGCCTCGGCACCCTCGCCGCGATCGGGCTCGGCTCGGTGGCCGCGACCGCGGTCCCGTTCACCCTCACGGTGACCGGCACGCTCGTCCCGTTCTTCGCACTGATCGCACTGGGCATGCTCGGCGCCGCGGCGGCCCTGACTCGCATCGTCAAGGTCGACCCGCTGACCGCGCTCGGCGCCGCCAGGTAACCGCCGACCGCACCGTCGGCACACGTAAACCCCACGCCTCCAGGAGTATCCATGAGCATCACACTGAAGAACACGGTCCTCACCTACCCCGACGGCGACACCCGGCTGCGCGCCCTCGACGATGTGTCCCTCACGGTCGAGCGCGGCCGACTCGCCGCGATCACGGGGCCGTCCGGCTCGGGTAAGTCCAGCCTGCTCGCCGTCGCAGGCCTGCTGATCACCCCCGACTCGGGCACCGTCACCATCGACGGCACCGACGTCACCGGCCTTGACCGGACGGCCCGCACCACCGTGCGGCGCCAGCAGCTCGGATTCGTCTTCCAGCAGGCCAACCTGATGGCCTCGCTGACCGCAACGGAGCAGCTGCTGATGATCACCCATCTCGGCGGCGGCAGCGTTCGCGGCCAGCGCGCAAGGGCCAGGGACCTGCTGTCCACGTTGGGACTCGAGAAGCAGCTGGACAGGCGACCGCACCAGCTCTCCGGAGGACAACGGCAGCGGGTCGCGATCGCGCGCAGCCTGATGAACGACCCGTCGGTGTTGCTCGTCGACGAGCCGACCTCGGCGCTGGACGAGGATCGCAGCCGCGAGATCGTCGAACTGCTGGCCACGCTCAGCCACGAACGCAACGTGGCGACCGTGATGGTCACCCACGACCTCAGCCAGCTCGACCTGGTCGACGGCGTCTACGAGATGCACAGCGGGACCCTGTCGTCGGCGGCCGTGCCCGCATAGCTGCACGCGAATGAGCCCCCGCGTTGGCGGGGGCTCATCTGCTGCGCCGAAGCGCGGTGACCTGATCCGTCGGATCTCAGGGGCCGATGACCGGCCCGGCGGGACCGATGACAGGCCCGGCGGGACCACTGGGCGGGTTCGGAACGACCGGCGGCTGGGCCTGGCCCGGTTCGAGAACGCCCGAATCGGCTACGTGGCCCGGACCCTCGAATGGCCCCTTCGGACCGGCAGGCGGCTCGGCCTGACCCGGATCGAGAACATCCGTGTCGCCGACCTTGCCCGGTCCCTCGAACGGGCCCTTGGGACCGTGCGGCGGATCGACGACCGGCGGCACGACGACCGGGGGCTCGACCACCGGCTGCTGCACGGGATGTGCGACCGGAGCCGGAGCCGCAACGGGAGGCGCCACCTGGGGCACGACGACGGGGCCCGGATCGGGGTTGTACGAGCCCGGGTTCTCGGCACTGCCATCCTGGGGAGCGGGGTCGGCCGGGCCGGCCTGCGCACCGTCGCGACTCACCGCGTTCTCCCGCTCCACCTGCGGCGGGACGCTCTGCCCCTGGCCGGGTACGGGGACTCCGACAGTACTGTCACCACACGCCGACAGCGTGCCGACACCGGCGAGCGAGAACCCTGCCACCGCGAGCGCGGCGAGAACATTACGGGAAGTGATGTTGCGGATGATGGAGTGCCTCCTGGGGTTTCGGCGAGCCGCTCGGCTGCTACACCCAGCCTCCGGCACCACCCGTGCCCCAGATAGGCACCCAAGGGTCACCGCCGTCCACCCTCGAGGACGGCCGGATTCAGACCGGCGGCAAGAGCTTGCTGAACTGGTCGTTGGCCTTCTGCATCACGAACTCGTACGGCGGCGCGAACTTGCGGGCCCACCAGTAGCCGAACCGGATGTCGTTCGAGGTGTAGACCAGATAGCGGTTCTTCTTGATGCCGCGGACGATGCACTCCGCGACCTTCTCCGGTGAGACCGCACGCTTCTCGAAGCGGTGCACCAGCTTTCGAATCCGCGGATCGTCGCGGTCCACCCCGGCGATCTGCACGGTTCCGACGAGCGGGGTCTTCACTCCCCCCGGCACCACGAGACTGACACCGATGCCGTGCCGCTTGAGGTCGAAGCGCAGGACCTCGGAGACGCCGCGGAGGCCGAACTTGCTGGCGCTGTAGGCAGCGTGCCACGGCAACGCGAGCAGGCCCGCGGCGGAGGAGACGTTGACCAGGTGCCCGCCGCGGCCGGCGCGCACCATCGGCGGCACGAAGTTCTCGATGATGTGGATGGGCCCCATCAGGTTGACGTCGACCATCGATTTCCAATGCCGGTGTTCGAGGTTCTCCACAGTGCCCCAGGCGGAGATGCCTGCGACGTTCATCACCACGTCCATGGCGCCGTGTGCACCGTCGATCTCCGTCGCCCACGCGGTGACGGCGTCGAAATCGGACACGTCCAGCGCCTTCGAGGCGGTCACGGCGCTTGCAGTCATGGCCACCGTCTCGGCCAGGCCGACCTCGTTGATGTCGGTGAGGAACAGCTCGGCGCCCTCCGCCGCGGAAGCCAGGGCCGTCGCCCGGCCGATCCCGCTACCGGCCCCGGTGATCAGGCATTTCTTCCCCCGCAGGTCCTTCACGATGCCCTTCCCTAACGTCGTCCGGTCGCTCACGCGGAGTCTAACGACAACGGCGCCCCGCCCCGGGAGATCCGGGGCGAGGCGCCGTCAGCTGTCAGCGATCAGGAACCGAAGGCCGGGAGCGAGCTGCCGCCCCCACCGGGAACCGGCTCGTCCTGGACGGTGATCGTCGTGGACGCCTCCGAACCGAGGTAGCCCGGTGCACCGGAGTACACCGCGCGCACGTCACGCACGCCGCTGGTGGTGAACAGGTAGCTCAGGCTGGCCTGCCCGTCCTTCACCGTTGCGGGGTTGCCGAGCGGCTCGGCGCCGCTGAAGAACTGGACGGTTCCGCCGTTCGCCCTCGGTGCGACGTTGGCCCGCAGGAACAGGTAGACATCCTTCTGCGCGACTGCCGGGACGTTCAGGGTGGTCGTGGTCGCGACGTCAGCCGCACCCGGATCCGTGATGTTCAGGGTCTGAGCGGTCGCGGTGGAACCGGCGAACCCGGGGGCGCCGGAGAACACCGCGGTGATCGTCTTGTTGCCGGGCACCGTGAAGTTCTGGGTCACGCTGGCCTTGCCGTCGGCACCGACCGGGGCGGTCCCCAGCACGGTCAGGCCGTTCTTGAACGTGAGCGTGCCCGCGCCGGGGAACGGGGAGACCTGTGCCTCGATGATCACGTCGACGTTGATCGGGGACGAGCTCGGCATGATCAGGGTCGTCTGCGTGGTCTGATCGCCCGGGTCGACGGTGACCGACTGCGCGGCGGACACCGACTCGGTCGCGAACGGCGTGGCGAGGAACTTCGCGGTCAGATCGTGCGGACCGGCCTGGTTGGCGGCAGGCTTCCATTTGAACGTGGCGGCCCCCGCGGCGTCGAGCGCGCCCGAGCCGATCTCGTTCGTGCCGGAGAAGAACTTCACGAGGTCGCCCGCGCGGCCGCCGAGCACCTTGGACTTCAGCGTCGACTCGACGCCCGCCTTGAGCGGCCCGACAGGCTCGAGCACGGTGGTGCTGACGTTCTTGGTCACCACGTACGCCGGACCGAGGGTGAGGTTCTCCCCCGAGGACGCGACGGCGCCGTACTTGATGCCGGTGTTCAGCGCCACCTCCCTGGCGCAGTTGGCGCCGATCACGTACTGGAACTCGAATGTCGGCGAGGTGGAGGCATCCCAGCTGCCCGCGACCCGCAACAGGCCCGCACCGTTGCTCGCCAGCGGCACGGGGAGGCCGGCGACCTTCGCCGAGTCCTTCTTGTAGGTCAGGCAGGTGTTGCGGTGGTCCTCGAAAAAGTTGACGGTGTCGGTCCCGGCGATCGTGGTGGACACCGTGACCACCTCACCCTCGGCCGGTGCGACGTTGCTGATCGTGCGGGTGAAGTTCTTACCCCCGTCCGCCCATGTGATCGTCGCGGGCGCGGCGCTCGCGCCACCCGCTCCCAGCGTCACCGCGAACCCCGCGGTGACCGCGAAAGCGCCTCCCATCGCAATGGTGCGGCGCACAGACCTCCCCGACATGCATTTCCTCCCAAAGGCGAGGGCGCCCACACGTGTTGGGGTGGCCCTGTTGTGTCGTCACGGAATCCGACTCACCCGCAGCGGAGCCGTCGGCGTGCACAGAATCGAGCAGAAGTAGACCACGCCGGTCCCGCGCCCGACGTCGTTTTGGCAGAAGAAAATGGACGGTTGTGCAAGTCAGCGCGGCCCGGTCTCGCGTGGCGCCGAGCGGCCGCGAACCGGCACTCGAACGGAACGCATCTGCGCAGCTACCGCGCGCGCGTCCCGCCCGTCACAGGCGTCACAGCCTGGTGGACATCTCGTCCTGGTAGTCCCGGATCGTCTTCTCGATGCCGTCGGCATCCTCCGGATCCCCATGGCGACGGGCCTCGTCCGCGCGATCCCGCAACGTCCTGATCGCCTTGCGCAATTCGTTGTCGGTCATCCTGTGATCCATATCACCAAGTGTGCCCGGCTCTTCGACCCGAGGCCAGTGCTGAATCCGGCGCGATGCGCGATGGCGAGCCTTGACGCTCACGCCGCACGCGACGAGTGTTGATCACATGTATTCGGGGGCCTCGCGCCCCGGTGGAACGGTCGCGAGGACATTCGCGAAGTCGCATACGAGCGAACCGCGCAACGGCTCGTGCGGGCACACTGCGACCTGCGTGGAGACCATCGGCTCCCGCGCAGTCCGCACCCGCCTCGACCGCGGTCTCCGCCGTCTCGCCCGTGCTCCAGATCTACCGATGTGGCGAGTCCGGCCTTCTTCGCACGCAGAGGAGAGGCAGCCATGAAGAGCGATCTGCACGCAGCACCCGACACCACGGATTCACCCGTCCCCATTCCCGACGTCGTCTCGGCGCTGCGCGCGACATATGCCTCGGGTCGCACCAGGCCCGCGACGTGGCGCGTCGAGCAACTGCGCGGCATCGAGCGAATGCTGGACGAGCGTGAGGACGAGATCGCCCGCGCTCTCGCCGAGGACCTCGGGCGCGACGCCTTCGAGACCTGGATGTCCGACATCCTCACCGCCAGGAGCGAGGCCGCCTACGCACGCAAACGGCTGCGCCTGTGGATGCGCCCCCGGCCGCGCCCGCTGCCGCTCAACCAGATGCCCGCGCTGGGATGGGTGCAGTACGAGCCGCTCGGGGTGGTGCTCGTCATCGGGTCCTGGAATGTTCCGCTGACGGTAACCCTCGGCCCCCTGGTCGCCGCCGTGTCGGCGGGAAACTGTGCCGTCGTCAAGCCGTCCGAGCTGACCCCGGCGACATCTCGACTGCTGGCCCGACTGCTCCCCGAGTACCTCGACGCCGATGCCGTGGCCGTGGTCGAGGGCGACGGGCGCACCACCCAGGCTCTGCTCGCACAGGGGTGCGACCACGTGTTCTTCACCGGCGGCACGGAAATCGGCCGGAAGATCCTGGCCGGGGCCGCGCCGCACCTGACGCCGGTGACCCTCGAACTCGGCGGCAGGAACCCGGCGATCGTCATGCGGGACGCGGACCTCGCCGTCACCGCCCGCCGGATCGCCTGGACGAAGGTGTTCATCTCGGGCCAGTCCTGCATCGCGGCGGACTACGTGTTGGCCGAGCGCTCAGTCCGGGACGAGTTGGTCGATCGAATAGTCCACAGTTTCAACGAGTTCCGGTCTGCGTCACCTACGCGGGGCATTCGCATCGTCAACGAGCGCCAGTTCGACAGACTGGCCGGGTACCTCGCGAGCACCGAGGCCACGGTCGCGCTCGGGGGCGGTTCCGATCGGGCCGCGCTGACCATCGAGCCCACCGTGCTGGTGGACCCGAGCCCCGAGGATCCGGTCATGCTGGAGGAGATCTTCGGCCCGATCCTGCCGGTGCTCGCCGTCGACTCGTTGGGCGAGGCGATCGCCTTCGTCAATGCGCGACCGAAACCACTGGCCGCCTATGTCTTCACGAGGTCGGCGCGGACTCGCCGCCGGTTGGTGTCCGAGGTCAGCTCGGGCGGCGCTGTGGTCAATCACCTCACCCTCCAGGAGGTGGTGCCCCAGCTCCCGTTCGGCGGCGTCGGTGCAAGCGGGATGGGGCGATACCACGGCTGGTGGGGGTTCGAAGCCCTCAGTCACCGAAAGGCAGTGCTGCTCAAGCCGTTCAAGCCCGATCCCCGGTTCGCGTACCCGCCCTACACCGACCGGGCGAAGAAGCTGATCCGCAGGATGTACCGGACTTGAGAGTATGGGAACCGGGCGGTGACGAGTTCACCCCGACGATGAAGCTGCGACGCAAGCCCATCGACGCCGAGTACGCCCACGAGATCGAGGAGTTGTACGCCGGCTGACCCCCGACTCATACGGGTGTGGCCCCCGACGACGGATCGTCAGGGGCCACACCAGGAAGAACTAGATCAGGATCCGAAGATCGATCCGAGGCTGCCTGCGCCACCGGGGGTGCCACCGCCAGTGCCCGTCACGACGACCGACTCCTGGTCGGCGGACGCGTTCACGGTGCCTGCACCGGAGTACTCGGCCGTGATGATGCGCTGACCCTCGTTCGCGGGCGTCCACGAGAGGCTGGCCTGGCCGCCCGCGTTCACCGGCGCGGTGCCGATGACGATGTCGCCGTCCTTGAACGTGACCGTGCCACCCGCGTCACCGGGAGTGACCTGCGCCGAGATCGTCTGCGCCGCGCCGACCTTCGGAGCGCCACCCAGGGTGAGCACCGTGGTCGAGTTGGTGTTGCCCGCGGGGGCATCCGCCACGGTCACCGTCGCGTTGGCCGTCGATCCCGTGACGCCGGAGCGCCCGGAGAACGTCGCGGCGATCGAGTGGCTGCCCGCGGTGGACGGCACCCACGTGTAGGTGGCCACGCCGTTGGCGTCGACCGGCACGTCGGCCAGCGTCGCCGCGCCGTCCTTGAACGCCACGGTGCCGCCTGCGCCTGCGGGCGACACGGTCGCCTTCAGCAGGGTGGACCGACCGACCTCGGCACCGGAGATCGGGGCGAGCACGGTCGAGGACACGGCATCGGACTGCGCGACCTGCACGGTCTGCACCGGCGACTGCGAGCCCTCGGCCCGCGGGGTCGCCAGGAACTTCGCGGACAGGCCGTGTGCGCCGCGAGTGGCGGGCGTCCAGTTGAACGTCGCCTCGCCCGCGCCGTTCAACGGGGCCTCGCCGAGCTTCACCCCACCGTCGAAGAACTCGACGGGATTGCCCTCGGCGCCGCCGGTCACCGTCGCCTTCAGCGGCACCGACTGCCCGACCTGCACGTCGGACGGCGCGGCCAGGGCGGTGGTGGAGTTGTTGATCTTGACCGTAACCGCGGGGCCCTTGTTCTGGTAGGTGCCGGAACCGAGGGAGCCGCCGTAGTGCACCGTCGTCATCAGCGGGACGTTGCGGTCACAGTTCGCGCCGACCTTGTAGGAGAACTCGAACGTCCGCAGGTTGGGGCTGATGTGCGGGTAGAGCGGCCACTCGATGCTGCTGCCCTTGACCTTCGCGAAGTCCGCGCCCTGGCTGTCCAGGCCGCGCGGCGAGCCGTCCACCTTCGCCGAACCGTCCACGTAGGTCAGGCAGGTCGGGTGGACGTCCTTGACCTCGTAGATGTACTCGACGACGCCGCCGGTCCGATCGAACTGGGTGGTCGAGGTGATGATGTCCCCCTCGGCGGGGTTCGCATCACTGATCGTGCGGGTGATCCGCTCGCTACCGTCGTCCCACGTCACGCTTGCAGGCGCCGCCCCCGCGACGCCCGCACCGACCGTGGCCGCGAAGCCGGCCGAAAGGGCCAGCACGCTCGCCCCACCAACCACGCGACGAATGCTCTTGTCCGACATACGCTTCCCTCCATACGGCCGACCGGGGACATCGACAGAGGTCCCGGTCGTCCAGGTTCTTGTATTGACCAGCGCGCCCCTCCGTCGCACGGCGATGACCTCCCGGGCCGCTGAGGCGAGATGAGTAGACCACATCCGGCGCGCGCGCAATGTCTGTTTCGTGAATGACATGGACAGCTGTCCGACAGCGCCAAATCGGGCGCGAGGAGTACCCGGCGGAGAGGGCCGATGCAACGCAAAAGGCGCTCCTCCCGAAGGAGAAGCGCCTTTCGACTGGTGGAGCTGAGGGGAATCGAACCCCTGACCTCTTCGATGCGAACGAAGCGCGCTACCAACTGCGCCACAGCCCCGAACCACGCCCCCGTAGGAGCGCTCGGCAACTGTAGCAGCCCGGCCCGCCACAGAAAAAATCGGCCGGTCCGGACGGGATTCGCCCCGCACAACAGCGGTTCGTCCGACCGCGCGAGGGGGTCTCACTCGGGGCAGGCGAGGTCTGCCCGAGTGGTGTCGAGGATGGTCTGCCCCTCCGGGACGGCCCGCCATTGATCGAACGGCTGCTCCAGCGCGAACCGGCCGTCGGCCTGCCGGACCAGCGTCCGGGTCTCGGCGTTGCCCGGGTTGTTCAGCGACTCGAAGTACTCGACCGACCAGTGGAACCAGCGCATGCAGAACAGCCGCATGGTCAGTCCGTGCGTCACCACGAGAGTGTTCGGTGGGAACCCGGGCTTGGCGCGGTGCCGGTACAGCGTCTCCATGAAGGTGCTCACCCGATCGAAGACGTCGGCGCCCGACTCACCCTCGTTGAACCGATAGAAGAAGTGCCCGTAGGTGTTGCGCAGCCCGGTCTGCCGGACGATCTCGTCCGGGTCCTGATAGTTCGCCCAGTCCTGCTCGCGCAGACGCGGTTCCTCGATCCGGCGCTCGATCAGATCGTCGATGCCGAGCGCCTCGAGGGTTTGGTAGGCCCGCAGGTACGGCGAGACGTACACGCAGACCTTCTGCCCGCCGAACTGTTCGCGCAGCCGCTCCCCCGCGACCCTCGACTGCTGCACGCCACGCGCGGTCAACGGGATCCGGTAGTCGGGCACCCGCTCGTAGATCCTCGGATCGATGTTCGCCTCGGACTCGCCGTGCCGGAGCAGCACGATCCGCTCCGGCCCGGCTCCGTCCGTCATCCGCGTCAGGCTACTGACCGACGACCCGGCGCATCTCCTGAGGAGCCGCCTCCTCCTCGAACCGGACGTCGTAGTGCTCGAGGTGCTCGAACACCGGGTCCTCGTCGTCCACTTCGAGCACCACCGCACCTGGCCGGCGCAGCCGGGACGGGATCAACCGCAGCTCGTCGTCCTCGCGGGACTCCACCCCGAGCCGGGAGCGGCTGAGGCGCGCCATCCGGCGACGCCGGATCTCCTGCTCGAACTGGACCTGCCTGCGCATGTAGGCCAGGTACCCGCCGAGGCCGACACAGGCGGCCGCGGCGACCCACCACAGCATCGGCGAGAGGATGAGCGCGAGCGCCGCCGACATGATCGTCAGCAGGATCAGACCGAGGACGGCACGCTGCCGGAAGCCGTACCGCGCTGCCCGCGCGAGGGCATCGGCCTCCGGGTCGAACCCGCCGCGACCGCGGCGTTGCGGGACGTACTCACGAGCCGCGGCCCGCTCGTCGTCCAACTCGTCGGCTTCAACATGGGTGTCCATGCGGTCCTCCGCATACCTGGGGCGAGTGGGTTCGCGGCGCCAGTTCGGGTCGCTGCGGTGTCCTGAGGCTGGACCGCGGTGCTGCTGACGCGCGAGCTGGTCGCGGTCGAGCACACGGGTCGCCAGTGCTGCATCGGTGGTCTGACGGATTCGGGGGCGGCGTTTCACCTGCATCGGCAGCAGGACAAACAGCCACATCCCGACCAAGGCGATCCACAGGATCGAGTTCGGCATACCGGCGACCTCCCTCCCAGTCGTCTACCAGCACATATGACTCAATCAGCCCATTCAGGCTAATTGCCACGGCGCGCAGTTCCCCGCAGACGCGCCGACTCAACTTTCCCAACTGTCACAATAGTCACTCGCTCCAGTGGTGTTTTGCACTACCCATCACCAAGCGGATCCGCCCGGTGCGCGAGTCACCCCCACGCGGCCTTGCCCGACCGGACCAACCGGTCGCTGACGGTGCCCTCGACCTCTTCGATCGTCATCGCCACCAGCAGATGATCGCGCCACGCACCGTCCACGTCCAGGTACCGACGCAACAGTCCCTCCTCGCGGAACCCGACGTTGCGCAGCACCGCCTGACTCGCCAGGTTCTCCGGGCGAACGGTGGCCTCGACCCGGTGCAACCCGAGCGCGCCGAAGCTGTGGTCGAGCCCGAGCGCCACCGCGGCGGTGGCCACCCCCTGACCGCCCACCTCCCTGGTCACCCAGTAGCCGATCCACGCGGATCGCAGCGCCCCGCGCACGACGTTCCCGATCGTCAGCTGCCCACAGAACTTTCCGTCGAGTTCGATGACCAGCGGCACCATCCGGCCCTTGCGCGCCTCCGAGCGCAGCGAGGCGCACAGCCCGGGCCAGTTACCCATGTGATGGCGGTCCTCCCAAGGGCCCTCACCGGTCGGCTCCCACGGTTCGAGATGCTCCTGGTCGCGGACTCGGATACGGCTCCAGGCCGCGGCGTCGCGCAGCCGGATCGGGCGCAACGTCACCCGTCCGGCGCCCACCGTCAGCGGACCCAGATGCGCCGGCCAACCCGGATGAATCGAGTACTTGCGCAGCGATGTTCCCAACCCTCAGCCTCGCTGCGCAAGGAAGGCGACGTCGACCTCGTCGCCGGTCCGGACCTCGGTGACCTCAGGAGCGACCACGACGAGGCAGTTCGCCTCCGCCAGCGTCGCCAGGAGGTGCGAGGAGGCGCCTGGCGCACCGCCGAGCGCCTGCACCAGGTACTCCCCGGTCGACTCGTCGCGCATCAGCTGCCCACGCAGGAAGCCCTTGCGGTTCTCGATCGAGGTGATCGGCGCCACCGTGCGCGCGGTCACCACCCGGCGCATCGGCTGCCTACGGCCGAGTGCGATCCGGATCAGCGGCCGGACCATCACCTCGAACACGACCAGCGCACTGACCGGGTTGGACGGCAACAGAAACGTCGGCACCTCGTCACGGCCTAGCTGACCGAATCCCTGCACCGATCCCGGGTGCATCGCCACCCGCTCCACCTCGAGATCGCCGAGATCGCGCAGCGCCTCACGGACCTGATCGGAGGCCCCGCCGCCGACAGCCCCCGCGATCACGACGATCTCCGATCGGATCAGCTGACCCTCCACGACCTCGCGCAGCCGACGCGGGTCGGTGCCTGCGATGCCGACCCGGTTCACGTCGGCTCCTGCATCGCGAGCGGCCGCGGCGAGCGCGTACGAGTTCACGTCATAGACCTGACCGGGGCCGGGGGTGCGGTCGATGTCGAGCAGCTCGCCGCCGACGGAGATGACCGACAGCCGCGGCCGGGGATGCACCAGCACCTTGTCGCGCCCCACCGCGGCGAGCAGACCGACCTGGGCCGCGCCGATGATGGTGCCCGCGCGCACCGCGACGTCGCCGGGCTGCACATCGTCACCGATGCGCCGGACGTAGTCGCCGGAACGGACCGGCCGGAGCACCTTCACACGGTTCAGGCCGCCATCGGTGCGGTCGAGCGGCAGGACCGCATCGGCGAGGGTCGGCAGCGGAGCCCCGGTGTCCACGCGCACCGCCTGGCGCGGCTGCAGCCGGATCGGTTGGCGCGAACCGGCGACGACCTCACCGACAACGGGCAGCGTCACCTCGACGGGCTCGTCGTCCTCGCCCCGGTTCTCCCCACCGGCACCGGCGACATCGACGCTGCGCACCGCGTAGCCGTCGATCGCAGCCTGATCGAATCCCGGCAGCGGGCGCTCGGTGACCACCTCTTCGGCACACAACAGACCCTGAGCCTCCGAGATCGCCACCCGGACCGGCCGTGGTGCGACCGCGGCCGCCGTCACTCTCGTCTGCTGCTCCTCAACCGAGCGCATGTAGTCACTGCCTCCCGACCCCACTAATGTCCCGTCTGCTGCAGTCTCTGAGTGAGCCAGTCGCGCAGCGAAGGACCGTATTCTTCACTGTCCAGGGCAAAGTCAACCGCAGCCCGCAGGTAGCCGCCGGGATTTCCGAGGTCGTGTCTCGACCCACGGTGCACCACCACGTGCACCGGGTGTCCCTCCGAGATCAGCAAGGCGATCGCATCGGTCAACTGCAGTTCGCCACCCTGACCCGGGGTGATCCGGCGCAGCGCATCGAAGATCGCCCGATCCAACAGGTACCGGCCCGCCGCCGCGAACGTCGACGGCGCATCCTCGGGCTTCGGCTTCTCGACCATCCCGGTCACCCGCAGCACGTCCGGATTCGTCGCGTCCGGCACCTCCTCGACATCGAAGACGCCGTAGGCACTGACCTGATCCTTGGGCACGTCGATCGCACACAGCACACTGCCGCCGCGCTTCTCGCGGACCCGGACCATCGTCTCGAGCACCCCACGCGGCATCACCAGGTCATCGGGCAACAGGACCGCGATCGCATCCTCGTCGTCGTCGAGCACGCATTCGACGCACCCGACGGCATGACCGAGCCCGAGCGGCTCCTCCTGGATCACCGACTCCACCTCGAGCAGGCCCTGCGCCTTGCGGACCTTCTCGAGCAGGTGCGACTTGCCGCTGGCCTCGAGCTTGCTCTCGAGCACCAGGTCCTCGACGAAGTGCGCGACGACCCCGTCTTTGCCCTCCGAGGTGACGATCACCAGCCGGCTGGCGCCGGAATCGGCGGCCTCACCGGCGACGAGCTCGATGCCCGGCGTGTCCACCACCGGCAGCAGTTCCTTCGGCACCGTCTTGGTCGCGGGCAGGAACCTGGTGCCCAGACCCGCCGCGGGCACCACCGCCGTGCGGAAGTGCCTGTTCTTGTTGGTGCCGGCCTGTGTCATGAGCACACCCTATCCATCTCGTCCGTGCGCACCGGATTCTAGGGTGAGCACGATGGGACCGCGGATCAGGGGAACAGGGTGGCATCGGTGACCGAGGTGACGACGAAAGCGCAGTGGCGGGCCAGGGTGCTCGCCGCGCGTCGATCACTCGACGCCGTGACCAGGGAGGCCGAGAACAACGCCCTCGCCGCTGCGGCCTCGGCACTCGGCGACACGCTCGGACCCGACGCCACGGTCTGCGCATATGTGCCAGTCGGGGCCGAACCGGGATCGACGGCACTCCTCGACGCCCTCCTGCCTCGGGTCGGACGGGTCCTGCTGCCCGTGGCCAGGGAACCCGGCCCACTGCACTGGGCGGAGTACCACGGCACCGAGGCCCTGGTCAGCGCACCGTTCGGCCTGCGTGAACCCGGGCAGCCGCACCTACCGCCCTCGGCGATCTCGGCGGCGACGGCGATCCTGATCCCGGCGCTCGCGGTCGACGAACGGGGGGTCCGCCTCGGCCGGGGCGCGGGGTTCTACGACCGAACCCTCGACCTCGCCGATCCGGCGGCCCGCCTGATCGCGGTGGTCCGCGACGACGAAGTGGTCGCCGAGCTGCCCGACGAGTCACACGACATCCGGGTCGGCTGGGTTCTCACCCCGGTCGGCGGGTTGCGCGCACTGGGAATAGGAAGCTGATTACCGGCGTTGGCACTCCTGACTGTAAAGTGCTAACGCCTGCCGTATCACCACCCAGGCCTGAGTACCCCGTGCGGAGGATCCTTCAGTGCCCACCTACTCGTATGCCTGCACCGAATGCAGCAACCGGTTCGACATCGTCCAGTCCTTCACGGACGACACCCTGACCGTCTGCTCCGAGTGCTCCGGCAAGCTGCGCAAGCTGTTCAACTCCGTCGGCATCGTCTTCAAGGGCAGCGGCTTCTACCGCACCGACAGCCGGGGCAGCGGCGGCACCGCCAGCGAGCCCGCCAAGTCTGATTCGTCGGCCTCGTCGACCCCCGCGAGCAGCGCGTCGACCAGCACGTCGACGTCCACCGCGAGCGCGGGCGCGACCTCCTCAGCCACCTAGTCCCGGGGTTCTCCACAGCCGCCTGATCCATCCACAGGCACGCCCCGCGGCGGCGCTGACGGCCGGCCGCGGCCCCTAGCGTGGCCCCATGGACCGCGTACCGATCCCCGGCAGCCGTCGCGCCGAACGGCTCGACCCGACCTGGGCCGACCGGCTCTCCCGGCTGACCCGGCCGGGACCGGCCCGCGTCGTCGCCGCCCGCCGGATGCTCGCCGCCGCACTCGCCCTCACCGCCGTGATCCTGCTGCTGCGCGGCGACCCGTCGGACGATCGGGTGGCGGTGGTCGCGACCGCACGCGAGCTGACGCCCGGCCTCGTCCTCGGCGCCGACGACGTGCGGCTCGTGCAGCTGGGCGCCGCGACGGTGCCAACGGGCGCACTGCGCGCCCTCGAGGACGCCGTTGGCCACACCCTGACCGGCCCCGCAAGGGCGGGCGAGACCCTGACCGACCTCCGCATGCTCGGTCCGCGCCTGGCCGACGCGGCCACCAACTCATCCGACGCCCGTGTGGTGCCGATCCGCCTCGCCGACCCCGAAGTGACCGACCTGTTACGTGAGGGCGACCGAGTGGACGTGCTGACCGTGGACTCCGACGCCGAGGGGCCTGCGCCCGACGCCCGGGTGCTGGCCTCCGCCGCGACGGTGATCCTGGTGTCCCCCAATGATTCCGGCCGTGGTGCACGCGAGCGCGTCGTGATGCTCGCACTGCCCGCGGGAGAGGCGACCACGGTCGCCGCGGCCTCGCTGTCGACCGCACTGACGGTCACGTTCCACTGACGCCCGGACGGGTGTCCGGTTGCCCCGCCGCGTCCGGTGTCCATAGCATTTCCCTATCCGAGAGCATCACCAGCCGACGGAACGGAGACCCAACTCATGT
Organism: Rhodococcus sp. NPDC055112; assembly: GCF_053607505.1. Taxonomy (NCBI): domain Bacteria; kingdom Bacillati; phylum Actinomycetota; class Actinomycetes; order Mycobacteriales; family Nocardiaceae; genus Rhodococcus; species Rhodococcus sp. NPDC055112. The sequence continues at coordinate 455 of NZ_JBSGTR010000016.1, read as the reverse complement.
TGAAGGGCTTCAAAGACTTCCTGCTCAAGGGAAACGTGCTCGACCTGGCCGTCGCGGTGATCATCGGCGCGGCCTTCACCGCCATCGTCACCGCATTCACCGGCAATGTCGTCGAACCGCTGATCGCCGCCCTCGGCGGCTCGAACGAGATGGGCTTCGGCTTCCAGATCACCGACAGCCCCGAGACGTTCGTGAACATCGGCGCCGTGATCACCGCGGCGATCAACTTCGTCATCATCGCGGCCGTCGTGTACTTCATCCTCATCGTGCCCTACAACCACGCCAAGGAGCGGTACATGAATCAGGAGGAGAAGGAGGCAACGGACATCGAATTGCTCACCGAGATCCGCGACCTGCTGGGCAGCGACACCGCCCGACATCGGAGCTGAGGAGGCGAATACACGCTGGGCCCGTACCGAATTCGGTACGGGCCCAGCGCTTCCGGATCAGAACAG